>JARHZY010000075.1 GCA_029264655.1 Helicobacter sp.
ATACACGCCGATGATGCGGCATGTGCGATTGCTGAATCATTGCGTGCTGAAAAACTTGTATTTTTAAGCGATATTGAAGGTGTTTATGAAGATTATCATAACAAAAATTCTTTTCTTTCTGAACTTAGCCTACACGATGCACAAAAGCTCATAGATACAGGAAAAGTAAGTGGTGGCATGATACCAAAACTACAAAGTTGCATACACGCTATTCATAGCGGTGTATCTCGTGTGCATATTCTTGATGGACGCGTGCAACATTGCCTACTTTTAGAATTTTTTACTAATAAGGGGATAGGCACTGCGATATTAAAAAAATAATATGCAATTTATACTAAGCTAAACATAACCAATCATAGTAATTTTTATTATAAATTGTATCATTAATAGCTTAAGATACACTCCACAACGATCGAACAACTCTTAGTTTCTAATTGCTAGTGGTTGCATGCTGCCTACTTCTTGGTTATGGTGGCAAAATAAGGCTTGATTTATCTCCTATTATACAAAAGCAATGTTACTATTTATTGCTATAACTCTTGAAAGAATCTTGTTTGCTATTATAATTAATTTATGGAGAACTAGTATAAAACTATATGTAATCTTATAAAACTTCTATACTAAATTTTTGATATGAGTTTTATTGCAAGTGTATAAGAGAAAAATTACATATTAAACCAATATTGAATATTTCTACACATAAAGTTTTAAGGTATATTTTTCACTATATATGTAGATATACCACAATATATGCATAAAATTTGCCACATCTTGCAAATAACTATCTCTTACAATTATTTTTATTTCTAAAATCTAAGTTAATAAATAAACAATAGTCAAATATAGAACACTATTTATTATTTTTCATATATTTTCTATCATTGTGTGAGCATTTATTGCAGTGTTTCTATGGATAGTATATGAATACTTAAAAATATGGGTTATATCTTATTATTGTTTCGTTGATATGTTATTATGAACAACAAAATAAATTTTTATGTTTTATGCTTTATTAAGCACAATATAAACTTTTATAGATAATCATACTTTTTGCTACCTTAATATAAAAATATATATTATGTATTGCATTTTTAGCTATTAGCAAAAGTAAATTTTATGTTAGGAAATCATAAAAAATGCTAATATTTATTATACTTTTTGATACAATGATTCTCTTTTGACAATACTTATAAATGTCTTAAAATAGTTATTAATTTGATTGCTAATTTTCATTATCTACATAAGCCTATTAAACTTATTATTAGCAACATTTTTAAGTTATTAAAACCATAAATAACAAAGTTGAGGTTATGGTTACTAAAATAAAATTATTTAAATATATTATTACATATTACACAACTATTTTTATGTAAAAAAGCAATATTATATATACTATATATAGCATTATAAATAAGAGACTTGTAAGTGTTTTTTGTGTTGGTTTTAATAACTCTTATACTAAAAAATGTTTTGTAGTTTTTCTATTATATGTTTTTATGGCATTACAATGTAAAGCATTATCACTATTTATTTTACCAATCCATAAAATATAACTAATATAAATAAAATAAATACGACTAGTTGGAATATATTGCTAAATAGTATTTTAAATGCCTTATGTATGAATATTAATGTTTTGGTAGAAATATTTTTTAATAATGATTGATTAGTATTGATATGAAATGCTATATTGAATGTGATGTTTGCATACTATTGGCATGTTAAATTAATAGATAATATTGTAAAATTTTATAGTAATTTTTATTAAATTAAAGATTTAAGAAAATAAAGTCATTAAAGTTTTATTATTTAGATTTAGATAGATTATATTTGTTATATTGGATTTTCTTTATTTATTTGAAGATACCATAAATTAATTATATCGTATATCCAATATACTTTGAAATTAGAACTGATATAGAGATTTCCTTTTTATCGCGTGCTTACTTACCATTTTTTTATCAATGTTATAAGGCTTATGAGTTTTTTTGCAATATAAAGTAAATTTTGATTGCAAGCTATATATACAACATTATTTACTTATGATAAATATTATTCCCTAAAAAGAAATGCTAGCAATATATAATATCGTGAGATAGATTTTATATAAGTAATTATTATGATAGCATGTAATCAAAAATATTGATATACAAAGTATTTAATTAACTTTTATCTTGGTTTTGGTATATTTTCTTATAGAATGTGATATAAATTCCACTTTTATATCCTTATAGAGTCTATATATCTTAGTTTGAGATTCTCTTATAATTATTGCTAATTCATTTTTAAACTCATACTAATTACTTGCACTTTTTACTAAAGTGGGATTCTAAATTTAAATGGCATTATATAGCGTATAAAATCTATGAAATACCATATCTTTTAATAATATGGGCTTATTTCTTTATAAATTAAGTATAAATAAAAATTATCCTTTTATGCTACATATAGTAACATAAAATAAAAAAGAAGCTATTATGAGAATAATCTATAGCAACACTACCTACTTTTTCTGTAATTTGGTGTATATTACGATATACCAAAAAGAAAGGGGAATATATGGCACAGCAGCAAACAGACAATAAGCAGCAAAAGCAAAAAATGTTTTCGCTTGTATATGGAATAGTATGTGTAGGTATTATCGTGCTTTTTTGGATTATTCCAGCACCAGAAGGCATGAAAACAGAAGGTTGGCATTTATTTGGAATCTTTTGTGCGACAATATTGGCTATTATTTTAAAAGTTATGCCAATAGGTGCTCTTAGTATAATAGCTATTGCCCTTGTGGCAATTAGTTGCGTAACAGCACCAGGTGATGCTAAAACAAGTGTGAAAAATGCTTTAAGTGGATTTAATGAAAGCTTAATTTGGATGATTGGTGTTGCTATTATGATTAGCCGTGCCATTATTAAAACAGGGCTTGATAAACGCATTGGATATTATTTTGTATCACTTTTTGGTAAAAATACGCTAGGTATTGCTTATTCTCTTGTTGTGAGTGAAACAATACTAGCACCCGTTACTCCATCAAATACTGCTAGAGGTGGTGCAATAATACATCCAATTATGCTTTCTATTGCACATAATTTTCAATCCGATCCTAAAACAAAAACGCAAAATAAAATTGGCAAATATCTTGCACTTGTGAATTATCAGATAAATCCCATTACATCATGTATGTTTCTTACCTCAACTGCACCAAATCCAATGGTTGTCGATAAAATTGTAGAAGTTGCAAAAAATAATGGGATACAAATTGATATGCATATCACTTGGGGGCAATGGGCATTATCTATGCTATTGCCAAGTCTTGCGGTTTTATTTGTGCTTCCGCTTGCTATTTGGCTCATATATCCACCTGAAATCAAAAAGACAACAGATGCAAAAGAAATGGCAACAAAGAAACTCCATACAATGGGTGCTATGAGTATGCAAGAAAAAATAGTGCTTGGTGTTTTTGGGATTATGCTTGCATTATGGGCAGGTATTGGTGGTTTATTTGGTTTGAGTATAGATCCAGCAGCAGTAGCATTTCTTGGATTGGCTCTCATACTTATTAGCGGTATATTAACATGGGAAGATATTTTAAACGAAAAAAGTGCATGGGATACAATAATATGGTTTAGTGCCTTAGTCATGATGGCAAATTTTCTTGGAAAACTTGGTGTTGTTTCGTATTATGCAACATACCTTGAAAGCGGTGTAAGAGCATTAGGTTTTGGTTGGCTTGGGGCATGTATCTTGCTTACGCTTATTTATCTTTATATGCATTATTTCTTTGCTTCTACAACCGCTCATATAGCAGCAGTATTTGCTACATTTTATGCTGCTGGTTTGGCAATTGGTGCTCCCCCTATGCTATATGCACTCATGCTTGCAGCAGCAGGTAATATCATGATGAGTCTTACCCATTATGCAACAGGAACAGCTCCTATTATCTTTGGGTCTGGTTATGCAAGCATTAAGGAATGGTGGAAAGCAGGCTTTGTTATGAGTGTAGTAAGTGTTATTATGTTTGGTGTTGTTGGTGGTATTTGGTGGAAAATCTTAGGACATTATTAAATAATATATATCATAAAAATACAATATATAAGATTTGGATATGTAAATGCTCTTAATTTTTACCAAATTTGCACAAATTACATTACTTTTTATTGCTTGTATAATGTTTGGTTGTAGCACCAAAAATCCAAAGCATGAGACAGATGAACCTATTATTTACTTAGGTAGCCTGCATGCCTTGCAGATTCTACCAAACACATTGCATAGCAAACCAACAAAGGAAATTGCACGCATTTGTGCTAGCTCTACACTTTTTCATACTAGTAAGCAATATGAGATTCTAACATTTGAGAATCTTTTAAAAGCAGCACAAGCAAAAACGAAACAAAATGTATTTTCTCAAGTTGGAATATGGCAACAACATTGGAATATGCTAGTATGGCAAAAAAAATGTCTTATATTAGGAGAATAATTTAATAATCTATAAGGCGTATAAATAACTACTAAAAATACAAATGATAACACGATACATATCCATATTGTAAGCTTATAGAGTGCAATTTCTATTATGCTTATCCCAAACTTTTTATTATAAGATAATATTACCTACATAAATCCATCTCATTTTAAGCCAAAATCCAACAAAGACTTTTTCTAACCTAAAAACAGATATTATGCAATAGTTTGAAAGATTTTTTCTATTTTGCTTATCTGCTTAAGGTTTGTCATGCTAAAAAGGTTTAGAATCTTTATAATTTATAAAAGCTTTATTAAGAGAAAAAACTTCAAAGTTTATCGTCTTAAAGAAAGGTTTAGAATCTCTCACCATCATATCTGAAACACAGAATCTTAATGCTTTAATA
>JARHZY010000119.1 GCA_029264655.1 Helicobacter sp.
CCATATTTTCATTAATTTCAAAATCTACCTCATAACCAGCTAAATTATCTGGATTTCTATTATCAAGATTAGCAATATCTGCTACCTCAAAATTATATCTATTCCCATCATCCCCACTAATTATACCTGAACCTAAAATTTTTCCCTTCATAATTTCTCCTTATAATGAAAAAATAAAAAATCGGGTTATTATAACATAAAATATTTTTTTAAAAGAATAAAATTCATTATTTTTATTCTTTTATTTTCCTAAAACCATAATAAATAAACATTTTATGCAATAGAGATTCTATAGCCTTTCACGCATTACATATTTGAGATAGTCATTTATATTGATACTTTTTATAGTTTTGGATTTTATTATACAAAAACCATGTGTTGCTATCTTGATTATATTATTATTTTATGTAGTAAGATATTGTGTGATACTATCAATAATATCTTTTGTGCCATTTTGTCTAGTTTCTTGTAAAAGTGTATGAGAGATTTGTGTAAGGTTTAAATGCTGTATATCTGCTATTATATCTTGCGGTGTTTTCTGTGTTATATCATTTTGTGTATAAAGTAATGCTAATCCTTTATCAACAAGATTTTTTGCATTAAAATATTGGTGATTTTTTGCTGCATATGGATAAGGGACAAAAAGTGCAGGTAGTCCATTACTTGCAATTTCCCAAAGGCTTGATGCTCCTGAACGGCTTATGCAAAAATCAGCTATACCCATAAGCTCTGCCATTTGCGTGCTAAAATCAAAGATAAATATATCAGCATTGTTGTATTTAAAATCATCTAAAGAATGTGCAAAACTTAATCCCTGTGCCTTATATGCTTGATAGGTGTCTGCATAATCTAGCTTGCCTGTTTGGTGTAATATCCTTATATTATATTGTTTTAATAAAGGGGCAAGCTGTAATGCTAGTGCGTTTATTGCTTTTGCTCCTTGTGAACCACCAAAAAATGCAATTGTTTGCAAATTTGTGCGTATTCTTTGTGTTGCAAAAAAGGCGTTATTAATAGGATATGGCACTATGGTAGCACCACTAAAATTAAAACTTGAAAAAAATTTCTTTGCAAATGGCTTTAAAAGTCTGTTTAATGATCCTATGCAAGCATTTTGTTCGTGGATAAAAAATGGAATACTACTAAAAATTGCCCCAAAGCTTCCTGTTGCTGCACTAAAACCACCAACACTAATGCATGCTGTTATATTATGTTCTTGTAAAAGCTTTTTTGCTTTAAAAGATTCTGTAATATTTTGTGCAAGTGCACTCCATTTCCCCAAAAAACTTTGATTTACTACAGGTGTAGATTCTAAGAAAGCAACATGTTCAAAAGGTGCTTCTGCATTATCAAACCATTGTTTATCTTGTCCCTTTGTCCCACCTATATAAAGTGTTGGAATACCTTGTTTTTTGCATTCCTGTCCCAATGCCTTTGCTATTGCGAGATGCCCGCCTGTGCCACCTCCTGTAATTGCTATACGCATATATCACTCCGATTTTTTATAAATTAAAGTATTAATTATAGCAAAATCTTGCAGTAATACTTAAAATAATATCAATATGGCTACTTTGTATAATAATAAAAATATAAATTAATATTATGGTTAAATCGTAACATTGAAACTATAAAGATAATAGATAAAACGCAAGATTCTATTTTCTATCGAGAAACATGCTACTATAATAAAAAAGGTTTTATATGCAAAAGATTCTACAAATTTTTATTGTGTTATTATGGACTATGGCACAAGCAACCGATAAACTGCAAGTAAGCGTAAGTATCCCGCCACTTTATTTTTTTGTGCAAGCAATTGCAAAATCGCAAGCTGATGTTACCATTATAGTGCCACAAAATAAAAATCCAGAAATATATGAACCAACATTTCAAGATATGCAAACACTTGCTAAAAGTGATATGTTTATAGGAATTGGTATGCCATTTGAAAAAATATGGTTACCAAAGATTCTACAAGCAAATAAGCAACAACATACATTAACTACTATCCTTTTACATGAAGAATTGCAAAAAACAAACCAAATGCATTTATGGCTAAGTATCCAAAATGCAAGAGACATTACTAAAATACTTACTACCGCTTTTGTTGTTAAAGATCCAAAAAATGCAAATTTCTATCGTGAGAATGCTATTCATTTATTGCATTCATTAGATACACTTGAACAAACAATTAAAGGCTATATACAACAAATGCCGCGTAAAGATTTTATTGTATATCATCCCTTGTTTGATAATGCAAGCAATGAATATGGTTTAAAGGAACATGCATTAGAGCAACATGCAAAGACTTATGGTATGCAGGAGATATTGGCATTATCAGCATTTGGCAAGCAAGCACAAATTAAACGCATATTTACTGAACATGCAAATAAAGATATAACAACACTTGCAAATACTATGCATGCAAAAGTAGTCATAATTAATCCTATGAGTAAAGATTATTTGCATAATCTAGAATCTATCTTTGCAGAGATTGCAAAAAGTTATGAATAGTTATTAGATTTTGAATTTTCAAGGTAAAACATATAAAGGTATAAAAATACATCAGTGTAAAACTAATAATTCAGTAAATAATTTAAAAAATATTTAAAAAGCAAATGTATGATTGCACTTTATTTTTTGCCGCAAAGGATTTATTATGCCAAAAATCACTCAATTTATTATTGCAAGCACACTCGCATTAACAATGTGTGCTTATGCTAGCACTAATGAAAGATCCCAAAATTATGATGCAGAGGGTATTGCCGATGTTTTTTACGCATTGAATGGAGATCCTAAGAATCCGCATAAAAAAATTAACCATACAAAAGGTTTTTGTGCAATTGGAGATTTTATCCCAACAAAAAATATTACTAAAACATTAAATATACCCCTCCTTGCAGAGCAAAATATAAAAACCCAAATACGCTATTCACTTGGAGGTGGCGATCCTGCAGCAAGCGATAAGTCAAAACCTAGAGGCATGGCTCTAAAAATTGAAGGAAAGCAAGATAGTTGGGAAATTGTTATGCTAAACACAGAAATTAATTTTGCAAAAAATCCGCAAGAGTTTGGTGAATTTTTTGCAATGAGAATACCAAAAAATGGCAAAGTAGATTCTACATATATTGCTAAAAGGACAAATGAAGTAGCATCGTATCGTAACTTTGAAAAATATATGCAAAATATAGGCATAACAGGTAGTGTAGCCAACACAATGTATCATAGTATCCATACTTTTTTCTTCCAAAATGCAAAAACCAAGCAATTTATGCCTGCTCGTTTTAAATTTGTCCCTGTAAATGGTGTATCTTATTTAAGTCCTGATATGCTTGCAAAACAAGGTGATGAATTTTTAGAATCTGATTTTAAGCAAAAAATTGCAAATACTCCTATTCGCTATAAAATGATTCTTGTATTTGCAAATCCTAATGATAGTATTGATAACACTACTGCACTTTGGAGTGGCAAACATAAACAACTTGAAATTGGTATGTTAGAAGTAAAACAATATGATGGCATAGAATGCAATGGCGATGTTTTTATGCCAAATATGTTGCCTAGTGGCGTAGAAGCCCCTAAAGATCCATTATTTGAAACGCGTAACGATGTATATTCAATTACTTTTGGTAGAAGGCAATAAAATTTATCCTCATACTAAACAAAAACTTTTATTACTTCAATAAAGCCTATAAGCACTACAATATAACTTGATATAAATTAGTGTAATACTATAATTTATAAGATTGTAGGCAAAGCCTTACAATGTTAATGGGTTAGCCTATGATAAAACATAGTGTGTTTAAGTGTATAAAAGAAGTAATACATTGCTGCATTTTTTTGTAAATTTAATAAGAGAATCTTTTTAAGATAAATTAAGTATTAGCTATTTGTATATCTTAACTAATATGTTTGTTTCTCATATAGAAATGCTTAGAGATAGTTTTGAGTAGTAGTAATACGTATAATGTGAAAAATATTTTTTAAAATATACTTATAGTATAGCAAATGTTATATGCTATAACTTATAACATACAAAGATTTATTAAAAGAGCAATAAAAGATAGAAATAATGCATGTTTTAATGGCAATCTCTATCAAAAATCACATAGATTCTGTATGTAACATAAATTAAAATTATTTTTACTAATTGCAAATATTTGTTTTAATCTTATGTCTTTTTCAATCAAAAATACCAATCTTTAGCATACAAAACATTATACTTATATCGCATAATTAGATTATTGATTATTTTATATAGTGAAAGAAAAGCTATCAAAGATACATTATCTCTATATTTTATAGTATATATAATTATTAGTTAGAAACTACTAATACATATTGTCTATTTATCAAATTCATTAATGTTTTTTGGAATATTTTTGTATGATTGATTTTTATAAATTTTGTTGGTAGGCTTTATTTTATATATTGTAATTTTTAATTTTATTGCAAATAAAGTGCCCTTTGCCTTATATCAGTAATCTATAAAAGCTATATTTACCAATAATTGCTTATATTATCTACACAATATATATGGATTTTTAGATTCTATATTGATATGGTGTAACATAAAAGGTTTTATAGAATATAATTTAGTGGATAGCAAAGCAATATAATACCAAACTACTTCTTTTTATTTGTTAATAATGTTTGTAAGATAAAAAGCCCAATACCGCAGTCAATAATAATATCTGCAAAATTAAATACAGGAAAATCAAAGCCATAATGCCAATAAATATAATCAACTACACCCCCATGCAGAAATCTATCAAGTATGTTTGAAGTGCCACCCGCAAGCATGAATGCAAAGGCGATATAATGGTTTTTAAAGAGTTGTTTTTGTGTATATAAGATTCCAATAATTATAGCAATCAATATAAGCTGTATGTATTTAAGCCATTCTCCAAGCTCTGTAAAAAATGAAAATGCAACTCCTGTGTTAAAAACAAGTGCAATAGAGATTATTGGCATATCAGCAATAATAATAAAATCACTAAGGCTTGTTGGTTGTGCAATTGCAATCATTGCATATTTAATGCTTTGATCAACAATTAATAATATTGTAAAAAGAATGGCAAAATAGCGTATTTCCTTTGTCATATATAAACCTTATAGAAAATAAAAGCAGTATTGTAGCAAAATGAGATAAATATACTTTTGTTTGTTATGGCTTAATAGATGAGTTTGCAAGAAAATATAAGAGTTGTTAAATTTTAGAATCTTGTGTTTAATATGGTATTGCAAACTCTACAATATGCTTGTTATGATTCTCTCATCATACGCATTACAAGTCGTTTCATTCTTGCATCATCTTTTTTATTTGCATTATGGATTTGTGTTGTCATATGCTCCCATGCTTCTTGTGATGATAACCCACCATCTTTTGCAGGCACTTTTTCATATTCACCATTACTTTTTAGCTCATAACGTTGCAATGTGTCATTGAGTTGCAATGTGAGAATTTGCATGAGTTTTTCTGCAACATGTTTTTCAATTGCAGGTGTGAGGAGTTCTACTCTACGCTCTAAATTACGCGGCATAATATCTGCACTTGCAAAATATATATTTGTTTTAGCATGTTTAAAATAATAGATTCTTGCATGTTCTAGATATTTTCCTATTATAGAATATACATGAATATTTTCACTTAATCCTTGCACACCCGGTTTCAAGCAACAGACACCTCGTATAATTAAGTCTATTTTAACACCCGCTTGTGATGCTTTGTAGAGTGCATTAATAATATCAATATCTACACAAGCATTTGCTTTCATAATGATTTTACCTTGTTCTTTATGCGTTGTTTCATCAGCAATTAATTGTAAGAGATGCTTTTTTATTTGTGTTGGTGCACTATACAATGTATCAAGAGTAGCGTGTTGGGAGCTTCCAGCAGAAAGAGAATGGAAAAATTTTACCGCATCTTTGGCAAATGCAGGATTAGCACTTAAGAGACTTACATCTGTATATATTTTTGCAGTTTGTGCATTATAATTACCTGAACTTAAATGTACATATTCATGTAGTTTTTCGCCTTTTTTACGAATAACAAGTGCAATTTTTGCATGTACTTTGAGATTTGGCACACCATAAATAACATGTGCACCTGCAGATTCTAGAGCTTTTGCCCAATGTAAATTATTTTCTTCATCAAAACGTGCTTTTAGCTCTACAAGTGCAGTTACTTGTTTGTTTTCAGCAGCTTCTGTTAAAGCTTTAACAATAGGTGAATTAGCTCCAACACGATAGAGTGTCATACGAATAGAGAGCACATTAGGATCTTTTGCGGCTTGTTGGATAAAATGCACCACAGGATCAAAACTTTCAAAAGGATGGAAAAACAATATATCACCTTTTTCAATACAATCAAAGATATTGCCAGAATTATCAAGTGGTGGTAATGTTTTTGCTACATATTGTGGTAGTGTGAGATAGGCATATTCTTTTAATCCTACAAGCTCCCAAAATGCATTCATGCCAATAGGTGTTTTATAGGTATAAACATCTTCTTTAGGCACTTTTAATTGCGTATCAATAAATTCTAAAAGTTTTGTATATTCGCTTTCTTTGTTGGCTGTGCCAATCTCAAGACGCACAATCTCCCCCTTTTTTCTTGCACGCAAACCTTCACTCATAAGTGCAATAAAGTCATCTGCTTCATCTTCTTCTATTTCCATATCTGCATTTCTTGTAACACGAAAAGGCAAATATGCAAGTGTTTCGTATCCTTCAAAAAGCTCACTTGCAAACTCACCAACAATACTTTCAATAAAAACAAATGAATCATGATTGACACGCACAAAGCGTTTTAAGACGCGTGATATACGCACCATGCCATATTTTATTTCATCTGTTTCTTTATTTTTCAAAGTAAGTGCAATTGCAAAGCTTAAGTTATTAAGGTGTGGAAATGGATGCACAGAATCAACAACAATTGGCACAATAATGGGATATAAATGCGTTTTAAAATATTTATGCATTTCTTGCTTTGTGCGTGTATCAAGTTCATCAAAATTGCGTAAAATAAGCTTTTCTTGAACAAGTGATTTTTTAATATCATTATAAAGTGTTGCTATAAGCTCTTGTTCTTTGGTAATGTAATCGCGTATTGCGGTGAGTTGTTCTAATGGAGTAAGTTTGTCTGCCCCGCTTGCAATAACGCTATTTGCAAAAAGTCGTTGCAAACCTGCCACTCTTATCATATAAAATTCGTCAAGATTTGTGCTATAAATTGCTAAGAATTTTAAACGTTCAAGCAATGGCAATTTTGTATTTTTTGCTTCATTTAATACACGGGTATTAAAACGCAACCAACTTAATTCACGATTGAAAAACATATCTTTTTGTGCAATCTCTGCATGGGTTTGCTTTTCTCTTGACATTCTATAACTCCTTACAATGCTTTATATAATATTTTACATTATTTTTTGCTTTTAGTTGCTATTTTTATTTATAATTTGTTTATTATGACTATTTTATAAACATAAATTATGCTATTTTTCTTATAATTCTTGTAATAATAAATTTATATAATGATTTTTTGC
>JARHZY010000123.1 GCA_029264655.1 Helicobacter sp.
TTTGTTGTGTTGCGAAGTTGTGTAATCTTATCGAGTATGCTATCATTTGTGCTAATATTTTGCTCTAAAAAATCTAATTCTAAAGAATGGAGTAATTTTTTTATATTGTCTTTCTCATTTTTCTGTGTTATAAGTGCTTTCTCATACATAAGAAAAATGTCATGTAAATCCTGTGCTATTTTATCCTTAGAGACTATATCTTTATCAACAGAGCGGATAAAATCTTTTAAGCTTTTATGTCTAAAAGTAATTTCTTCTTTTTTGCGTGAGTTATAGGCACTTATGCCCTTATAATCTAGCCCTCTTTCATCAAGCACTTCTTCAAAATGATCAAGAATCTTTTCTATTTCACTTTTTGGCTTTAAATCTGCCTTATTAGCAACAATGTAGAGTTTTTTATTATCTAATTCAAGTGAATCTAAGAAATCTAAATCGGATTTAGGTATAGTCCCATTTGTATCAAGTCCTACAAGCCATATCAGTGCATTTGCATTTTCTAATGCTTCTTTTGCTGTGTCGCTATCTTTGCTTGTTGTGCCTATGTTTGATGGATTATATCCGGGGGTATCTACAAAGCAAATATGGGTAAATTCTGGTATGCTAGTCTCCATAGCTACCATAGGTAAAATGTCTTTGAGATTAAAACCTAATGCTTTAAGAAAATTATGTGAGAGATTTTTATAAAGTGTTATAGGAATATCAACAACACCACCTTTATAAGTGTAGCCCTTAATTAAATGCTTATCACCATGTATAATATATGTAGAAATAGCGGTTACAGGATTGATACCAATGGGTAGCTCAATAGTATTATCCTTAAAAAAGCTACTAACAAATTGCGATTTACCCGCACTAAAGCCACCACCAATTGCAACAACTGATTTATTAGCAATATCTCGTAAGGAATAGAGCCTTGCTAATTCATTTTGCAAGGATTGCAATTTTGTAAATGCTTCAACTTCTTCTTTAAGGCTCACAGAGTTGGCAAACTCTGTATATTCATTTGCTATAATGTTACTAAATGTAACTAATGGGTTATTACCCCCCCCCCCCCCCATTGTTATCTGTTGGGCTTGCATTTAAAATATTTGCTACAAATGTAAGTTTGCTATACTCATTGGTGCTATCTTCGTTATTTAAAATATCTTGTTCTCTCTGTTCTTTATCATTCATTAGACAGCCTTTGTCGTATTATAAAATTAAACTTTTAGCATTGTAGCATAAATATTTGGGTTTTTATAAAAAAAGAAAAAATAATATTAATTTATTCCAATAACTATAAATTAAAAATACAAAAAAGCCCACTTTAAACATACTAGTAAATATCATAATGCATATTTGCTATATATACAACTTGAATTTATTTATAGAATCCTAAAATGGCAGGGGCGTATCAGTGTCTTTAAGATTATATTGTTGCAACAATGCATCAAGTTCATTTATATACACTACTTCATAATCATGGAGTAATCGTTGTTTATATTGCTTTAAAGTTTGGTATGTTGGCTCTTTTGGGTGTCCTATCGCAATTACATAGCCTCTTTTATCTGCAATCTTTAATGCTAAATCAAGTTGCTTGCTAATGGCGGGTATATTTGCTTCATTATCCAAAAATACATTACGTGCGAGATAGGGTTTTTTTCGTTTGCTTGCTATTGCTTTCATTGCACTTTTTGCTGTTGTGCGTGAATCAACAAAAGTAATACCATGTTTATCAAGAACATGTAATAACCGCTGCATATCCTCTATACTCTCTGTGTAGCGACTACCCGTATGGTTATTGATATAATGTAATTGTGGGAAATCATGCTTAATTTGTGCAATATGAGATTCTATAGTTTGCAGGCTATCCCCTGTGCGTAACACAATAACGCCTTTTTGTTCAAAATGATGTGCTTCAAGGGGTAAATGTATCATATAAAAATCAAGTGTCTTTGCAATTGCTGGGTTATGCTTGCTAAAAAACTGCTTTGGAAAAAGTGAAAGCGTAAGCTTTAAGTGCAAGGATTGGAAACGTTTTATATCTTTTGGATTTGCTAAATCATCAATAATAATGACAACCTTTGGTTTTTTGAATCTTTTGTTTTTATTATGTTGTGGTAGCTTTGTTTGTTGCTTGGTAGATAAATGAGAAGTGGTATTGTTAGGGGGTTGTGTATCTATTTTTTTATCATGTGTATTTATATTATCTGTAGGGTATGTTTCAAAATAAATAATTGGCTCTTGTGGTTTTTCAGTGTATGGCATATCAAAATCAAGGGTATTATCATATGTAGTATTGTGATTAGAATCTTTATAAGCATAATATAATGAAAAAGCAACAAGGGCAAATATAGCAATAATACAGAGAAGCCACACTGCAATGAAAGACTTCTTTTTTTGTGTCGTCTCTATATCGTTATTATTCATATAAAAAATCCATTATTAAGATAATATAGACTAACACACTTATAATAAAATCCCAAGCATGCAGTAATCACTCATTGTCTTTTCTATAACTATTGCTTCATAAGTGATAAATCTATAGAATCTTTCTTATGCATAAGTATAATGCGTGCAAAAAAAGCAATCACAAGTGTAATAAAAAGTAGCTTCAAAATAAGCTCACTTTGGTTAAATAAAGATTCTGCATCGGGACCTGCCATAACTTTTGGCTCTTCATGAAACATTTGTGCAATATTTGGGGCATAAAACAAACCAAATAAAAACATAAGTATGGCATTTAGCATATTACAAACCCATACAAAAAAAGTGCTTTTTTGGAATTTATAACTCATTGTTTCATAAAAAAGTATAAAAGCTGCAACACCTACAAGCACATACCCAAACCGCAAAAGTATAGGTGCCAATATAATACCTTGATCATATTTTGTAATAAGCGTTGTGCTAAATTCATTATTGCGAAACACTGCATCAATATTCATAATAATAGATTCTGCGAAACCTATTACCATAATCCCACCAATACATATACCAACACAAAGTAGATAACAACCAGCTAAAATTTTTGCAATCATAACAAATCCTAAATACTGCTAAATAACCATAATAATACCGGGTTGTTGTGTTAATCCTTCAAAATAAGCAAGCCGTTGTTGATCATCTTGCACTTCAATAGAACAATTAAGTGCAATATATTTACCATGGCTTGATACATGCTCTGCTGAATCAATTGTTGCGTTACCTTGAAACACTTGTGTAATTGCCCCAAACACAATATCTCTACTGAAACCTATAACACGATAACGCCATATACATGGATAATCAATATGTGGTTTTATATCAATATCTATTGGTGTGTGCTGGTGCATATTAATCCTTTTACAATAATATATCAACATGAATGAAAGCTATATACATGTTATTTACAATAAACTCCTACTTAAAGCAGTGTAAATACAACTTCATGAATCCATAATTTTGTAGGCTCATACCTACTTATTATATTTTTGCTATTAAATACATTACCTACGCTTGATAACAGGTGCACCTACTTCATCTACCTCTTGGGGTGTTGTAGAAGTTTTGCGGGCATCACCACAAGCA
The DNA here is from genome assembly GCA_029264655.1 of Helicobacter sp. Taxonomy (GTDB): domain Bacteria; phylum Campylobacterota; class Campylobacteria; order Campylobacterales; family Helicobacteraceae; genus Helicobacter_A. Next base: position 3,547 of record JARHZY010000123.1, read on the forward strand.
CTTTGTAATCCTAGCTTACATGATTTCTGATAAAAACTTTTTGCCAATGCTTTATTGTTTTCGTATTTATCAAACCAATACGCAACATAACGGCATGATAATGCTTCATTAAGGGCACAAGAGCGTTTAAAATAATCAATAGTTTGGGGAGACTGCATAGGCAAGCGAACAAAGGGGGCAATCGCATATCCTAAATCAAGCCCTTTCGTTACAAAATAATCAACATCGGCATAATGATCAATAATGCGTAACATACGTGCATGGAAAAAACATGAAGTTGCATCATCTTTTACACATTCCTTTTTTGTAAGACTAAGTGCCTTATCCACAATCATCTCATCATTATAATTTTCGACATAAGGCATAATAATTTGTTTTAAAAATTCGTTATTATCATCAAGTGCTTCAAATGCAAAAAATAAATTAACACATCCTAGACTTTCATTTTTTTTGCATGCTTTTCCACTTTGCATAATACTTTCTGTAAGTCGCCTTGCAAATTCTGCACTATCATAATTACTTAATGCGCGTTCTTCCCCAATATAATAAGCATTAAGACACTCAATAACAGAGCCAGCCTTACATTCTTGATAATGGAGCATATAGGCTTTATCATACTCCTCATCTGCTATAGCTATATTAGCATAATAACTAGCAGTCATACCATGCTTTGCATTCATCTGTTCATGCAATGCAGTAATCTCTCCACCCCCACTCTCTTTTTCATTTTCCTTGTCATGAGAGACGCCCGCACATGCAATAAAAAGCAATGTAAGCAAAAAAGAAAAAATGCTAATACTAATTTTTGTCATACAATCCTCACTATTTCATTTCATCTAAGTATAGCTAAAAATCTTTATTTTTAAGATACAATACAGAAATATTTCTAATTCTTATCACCCAAATGAAATAAAAACAAAGCTACATAACCTTATTGTATATAGTTCAATGCGTAATCCAAATATATTCTATTTAAGAAACATTTATAAATAGAATCATTGCACAAAATAACTACTATATGTTTAATAAAGAAAATAAATGATTTATATTAGCATAATATCAATATTTTTTATATAGCTAAAACTAGCCACGAATAGTTATCTACAGATTCTAAAGAAAACAATTACTATTAGAATGAAAGCTTTTCTTAATAATAAAATAATATTTAAAATTGATAATTCAGGCACTATTTGTGTATCATTTATTGCCTATATGGATTATATTCTATTAAATATTATCTTTTATTTATCATGATATTTACTTTTTATGTTATAATAACCTTTCGTTCTACTAAAAGGGATCTTTAGCTCAGTTGGTTAGAGCGCTCGGCTCATAACCGAGTGGTCGTAGGTTCAAGTCCTACAAGATCCACCATGTTTTACTTTAACCAAAATTATTACATACTTTAAAATATTTAAATATTCTTTATCTACATTTTTATAATAGTAACTATATAAATAGATTATATAATAGTATTTTCCATATAAAATATTAAGATTAAAAACATAAAGCAAGAGACTTTAGTAGCAATATTCTTAAATATTTGTTACTAAAATAACACAACAACTTAACAATAAATTGCTATTATTCACAATATAGAATTATACTCCGCATGTTATACTATGATATGAAATGTGGTGTGTGAAAAAACGAACAATAGTTAAGTTTTAAGATTACTAAATCCTACAAACTTTACATAATTGAATCATTTAATTTACTATAAGGAAGTGTAATGTATCAATTAAGATATATTTATAGACTATTAGCATACTATGCTATTGTGTTTGTTTTATGTAGCACAGGCTTACAGGCAGAAGATAAAACAATTGTTGTTACACGACAAACAGATAATATCCCAAATATTCAAGTCGTTAGTAGTGATGGTGCTGATAATACAATGGCAATTTATAAAATGTTAGTGCAAGATTTAAAAACACTTGGACATTTTAATGTATATTATGATGATACATTACGCACAGATATTTTGCAAAATAACCTTGCATTACAAGACTATAAGAGCAAAAATATGAATTTTATTGCTCAAGTGGCACAGAAAAAGAAAGGCGATACACTTACAGGCACACTTAGCCTCTATGATTACTCAAACGATAAGACAATAACTATGGAATATAAAGAAGATGAAGTCGTGCGTTATCCTTTCATAGCACACGCTATGGCAAGTTATATTAACGACTACATTAAAGCTCCAAAAGCAGATTGGCTCAATCGTTATGTTATTTTCTCAAATTATGTTGATTCTGGACGCAGTAATATTGTAATTGCAGATTATACTTTTACTTATCAAAAAACCATTATCAGTAATGGGTTAAATATGTTTCCAAAATGGGCTGATAAAGACCAACAGGAGTTTTATTATACGCTTGTTACACATAATGCGACTATTTATAAATACAATATGTATAATGGTAAAAATGAACATGTGATTACTAGTCAAGGTATGGCAGTAGTTTCTGATATATCTGCAAATGGCGATAAATTATTGCTTTCTCTTGCTCCAGTTGGTTTAAGCGATATTTTTCTCTATGAAATAAAAAATAAAAAATTAACACAACTCACCAAATATTCAGGAATTGATGTTAATGGGCATTTTATTAATGATGAAAAGAGTTTTGTGTTTGTTTCTGATAGACTAGGATACCCCAATATTTTTATACAAGACTTAACTCCAAATGCTAGTGTTACACAAATTGTATTTAAGGGACGCAATAATAGCACAATTTCTACATTTGGACAATATATCGTTTATTCAAGTCGAGAAAGTGATGAAGAAACGGGGCTTAATGTGTTTAATCTGTATCTTGTGTCAGCCCAAAGTGATTATGTTCGTCGTTTAAGTAAAATAGGCACAAACAGAATCCCATCTTTTTCACATGATGGTGATTCTATTATGTTTTTAAGACAACAAAAAAATGAGCAAGCAATTGGGATTATCCGCCTTTCAATTAACAAAAGTTTCCTTTTTCCATTAAAAAATGTAAAAATTCAAGCTTTTGATTGGTAAAATCTTTGTTTTTTTGATAAAATAGCAAATAATATTTTTGAAATTAAGGAGATAGCATGAAGTATTTAAAGCTTTCAAGTGTTTTAGTTGCCCTTTTCTTTGCGGTTGGTTGTGGTAGCAAGAGTGTAGAAAAAGATGGTAATACCACCACAAAAACAGAAATAGTAGATCCAGCAGACACACCACCAGAAGAAACAATTGCAGCAGAAGATGGGAATCTACCAGAAGGAGGATTCATGCCAAATGGTGGTTCAATAGATGGAGATGGTTACAACAATGGAGATGGTGATGGAGTTTCTGGTTCTGGATATGATGGTAATAACCAATATGCACAAGGAAATGAAGATGATGGTGCAAATGGCGGACCTATTAAAGTAGATTCACTAACAACAATCTACTTTGATTTTGATCGTTATGATATCCGTTCAGATATGAAAGAATATGTAAGAGCAAATGCTGATTATATAAAAGAGCAAAATATTAAGGCAATTGTATTACAAGGAAACACCGATGAATTTGGTGGTGATGAGTATAATACTGCATTAGGCTTAAAACGTGCATTATCTGTGCGTGATGCACTTGTATTGCAAGGATTATCAAGAAATATGTTTTCAACAATATCCTATGGTATGCATAAGCCTGTGTGTAGAGAGAAAACTACTGAATGCTATGCAAAAAATAGACGCACCGATTTAGTTGAAAAACAATAAGAATATTTTAGGGTATTGCAATGAATATTCAAAAATCTTTACTATTGTTTGCATTATCTTATACATTTATTTATGCTGAACCATCAGCATTTGAATTTCAAAGCGGTGCAACAAAGAAAGATATGCGGGATCTTAAGGATATCGCAGATTTTACTCGTTCTGTAATCGCAGACTTTCAAAATAAAATTGTTAATTTAGAACAAGCAGTTGATGGGTTAAAAACGGTTTATGAAGGTATGAGTGCTACTTCAAGGCAAGATAGCTTAATGCTTAAAAACCAAATAGACAAGATTCAAAATATGCAAGACATTGTTGATTCCTACCAAATGGCACAGAAGTCGCAAGCTGAACTTGTTAAGAATCTAAAAGCTCAAGTTGAAGCCAATACGAATAATATTGAGCAAATAAATCAAAAAATTGATAAGCTATCAGAAGCATTTTTACAAGCTAATGATGAGATTCTTAAGCAAATAAAAGTATTAAGTGAGCAGGCTCTAGCATTACAAAATAATATACAAGGTATTCAAAATCAGCCTGTTATAGATTCTATCAAAGAAAATAGTATGCCAGAAAAGTCTTATAATTTTTCATCTGATAACAACAAGAATCTTAGTGAAGCAAAAAATCTTTTACGCAAAAAACGCAATGAAGATGCAAAAGCTTATTTTGAATATCTTATTGATCAAAAATTTGCAGTAGCAGAATCAAGTTATTATATCGGTGAGATATATTATGCTAGAAAAGAATATAATGAAGCATTGCCATATTATAAAACAAGTGCGAGCCTTGATAGCAAGGCGAGCTATATGCCAATTTTATTATGGCATACAGCTTGGTCTTTTAAATATCTTAATGATTCAGACAATTATATGAAATTTCTACGAACCTTGGTTGCCTTGTTTCCAGAAAGTGAGCAAGGTCGTAAAGCCCAAGATATTTTATCAAAATAGGAGATGAATTATGATAGAAAATAATAATGTTGTGTCAATTAATTATGAAGTTGTGGATTCAATCACAAAGCAACCAATCGATAGCAATAAAGACAACAAACCTTTAGAGTTTATTGTTGGGCAATCACAAGTTATTGAAGGCTTAGAGCAACATATTAAAAATGCCAATATTGGTGATTTACTTGAATTTAGTGTTACTCCAGAGCTTGCTTATGGTGTGCGTAATCCAGAGCTTATGCAAGAAGTCGGTAGAGAACAATTTGGTGATATTGAATTAGAAAAAGGTATGACTCTGTTTGGTCAAGCTGAAAATGGAATGCCCGTGCAAGTTATCGTTGCAGATTTTAACGATACTTCCGTATTAATTGATTACAATCATCCTTTAGCAGGAAAAACCCTAGATTTTAAAGTTGAAGTGCTTAGTGTGCGAGAGGCAACCAATGATGAGTTAATAGCAGGCATGGGCGGAGGTTGCGATTGCTCAAGTGGTGGTCATGGACATGGCGGAGGTGGTTGCTGTGGTGGTGGCGGAGGTGGTTGTGGTTGTAGCCATTAATCACCTTATACAATACATGTAAAAGAAAAAAGTAAATAAAGTGCTTATAAAATATTCTTATAGATAAGAAAAGGTAGTATATTGCGTAAAAAAATTTACTTTATTAATCTTTTGCCAATTATACTTATTAGCCTTAACTTGCGTGCACCGATTACTTCTGTAGGTCCTATTGCGAACTTATTGCAAGAGTATTATGGGTTAAATGCAGCACAAGTAGGGCTTTTAACATCATTACCCTTACTTGCATTTGGTATAGTTTCATTTCTAGTAGCCATATTCCAACCTATACGTGCGATGTTCTTTGGACTTTTATGTATAATGATTGGGGAGTTAATACGAAGTGCAGGCGGTAGCATAGAGTTATTTATTGGCACAGCTATTATGGGATCTGGTATTGCAATAGCAAATGTTTTATTACCAAGCTTTGTAAAAGCAAAATTTCCCCGTGAGATTCCAAAAATTATGGGAATCTATAGCCTCACATTAAATATATCTGCTGCATTTGGCATTATCGCTATTATTCCACTTACTCATATTATATCGTTACCTTTGGCATTTAGTTGTTGGGGTATCCTTGCTTTACTTGCTTTTATAAGTTATCTCCCACAAATTAGAAATCGCAGAATCTTACGTCCAAAACAAAAAGATATAAATGCAAAAACACTTTTTGCCAATATCCACGCTTGGAAAGTTACACTATTTATGGGTTTGCAAAGCTCAATGGCATATAGTTTTTTTGCATGGTATCCTAGCTTTCTTATTGATTTTGGTTTTGAACGTATTTTTGTTAGTCGCATTATGCTTATGACGCAATGTATTATTGTCCCTCTTTCACTCATTATCCCTTTATGGCTTAGCTCCTTGCGTCAAAAACAACGCAATATATTTATTGTTGTGATTTGCATGCTTTATGCAATAGGCTATATCTTACTACTTCTTTCACACGCAATGTGGCTAGTTATATTTGCTTCTATCTTACTTGGGATTCCAATAGGTGGTGTTTTTAGCATTGCCTTACTCTTTATTTCAAATAAAAGTGATAATGTGTTTATTGCTACTAAGCTTTCAGCTATGTCTCAGGGTATTGGCTATCTTATGGCTGCAGCATGTCCGTGGATGATTGGCAAATTTTATGACTTTTATCATAATTTTACCTATGCGATTACCACACTTATTATACTTGGTTTATTGCTTAATATTGTTGGTTACTATACACAAAAAGCCCCCATAATAAAATAAATACTATCTCAATATAGCATAAGAGAAAGAAAATTTCTATTCCCTGTCAAATCAAAAATTAAATATTTTGTTTTATGAATATCATTAGCTTAGTAATAATATTTATGCTAAATCTATAATTGTTTTTCACTTTATTTGTTTCTTTATTTTTTCTATTTCTATATTGTCTAAGAATCTTTATCTATAACCTTTTACTTAAATGCAAAATTATAGAAAATAGCATTTCAAGTAAATATATTTGCTTTATTATACTAGCTATATTATCTCACAATAATGTTTCATATAATGGATATATAT
>JARHZY010000174.1 GCA_029264655.1 Helicobacter sp.
CCCTATAAACACAACATAGCTATAAAAAGCAAAAATGGACAATTTATGTGAATGTGGTAAAAATACAATATTGTCTTGTTTTTGTGTCGACATGATCGATAGTTTGTTACTAATATCGTTTAGATAATTTATTAGTATTTCATATTTTAATATTAAAATAGATATTAAAATTACAATAACAACAAACCATGCTATAAATTTATTAGTCATTTTAAGTGTATATTGTATAGACTCAATCTTCTCTAATTTAATTGAATTGCTATTTGATTTAAAATTTATTATTTCATTACTTGTAAAATGCCCATATTTACCTCCATTATCGTTCATATTAATATTATGTATATAGGATGGTAGATTATCAAGAATGGGATAAATATTAAATATATCACTTTTTCTAAATACTTTATTTTTTGAATCTAATTTAAATGAATAAACATATTCTTTTATATCATGATTGTTAAAAATATCTTTTATTTCATCAAAATCATCAACATCTTGTTGCTTTTCATTTTTACTATTATATAGTGCAATCGTTTCTTTAATGTCTAACTTAATATCAGAAATAAAGCCAAGCTTTACCCCCCCCCCCCTATGTATAAGAAAGTAAATAACGATAGAATAATTATCAAAAATAACAAAGCAAACACATATCTTATTTTTGCCATATAATACTCCCATTCAAATAAAAGTTTATTATATCTTAAAAAATATAAATAAGTTTAATATGAGTATTTAGCTTATATGCAAAAATAAGATTTTAAATATTTCTATAATAGAATATAATGGAGTTTATATTTGCTATAATATTTATTTGCAGTTACTACAAGAGTATATCGATATTGCAAGAATATAGATTTATTTCATATTCTAAAATATAGGTTTATATAAATTCTTCTATAGTTTGTATAAAAATATTACTATAATAATATTAATCCGTAGAAACAAGAGGTTTATACACAATTTTAGAATCGCCAATGCAGTTTCACCCGCTAGTAAATTGATAGTAACTTCCCTATTATTAGTTACTGAATATATTTACTCCATATAAACATGGAAATAATAATTTCATATTAAAGGGCAATATAATGGAATATGCCTGCTATGTGGCATCTTGCAGAAATATATTGTTGCTTACCATATTTTTTACATTTTATATTATAATTGGCATTTTTATCTTAAAAATATTATGGAGGATATAATGTCTAATATGCAAGTTGAGGTTTCACAACAAGCGAATTTACCAACACGTTTTGGTCATTTTAAAACAAAAGCATTCCGCGAATACATGCCTAATGGTGAAGTTAAAGAACACCTTGTAGTTTTTACAGAAACACTTGGTGATATACCACTTGTACGTGTGCATTCAGAATGCTTAACAGGCGATGTATTTGGCTCTAGAAAATGTGATTGTGGTCCAGAACTCGCATTTGCAATGGAACAAATCCATAAAGAAGGTGGTATGCTTATTTATTTACGTCAAGAAGGAAGAGGTATTGGGCTTTTTAATAAGATTAATGCATACAATTTACAAGATAAAGGTATGGATACGGTAGAAGCAAATGAGGCATTAGGCTTTGCAAAAGATGCACGCGATTATAGAATTGTGGGGGCAATCTTTAAACATTTCCATATTGCAAAGATTCGTCTTTTAACAAATAATCCTTATAAAATTAATGAAATGGAACAATATGTAGCATGTGAACGTGCAAGTATTATCATTACACCAAATGAACATAATGAAGGATATTTAGAAACTAAAAAAGCAAAATTAGGACATTTACTTTAATATTAAAGATTGTTATGTTTATCTTACATACGCTATACTTTCACTTAATATACTAGTTCTAAGCAAAAACTTGTTTATCCCGCTTTCTATGTGGTTAAAATTTTGCAATATATTTAGAATTTCAATATACAACACCACAAGGGATAACAAAATCCATTCTAAGAAAAACACAACGCAAACATAACTTTTCCTAATTAAAAATAAGCTTAGAAGATTATAAATTAAAGCCTTATTATGCAAACGTTGTATAATGAATCCAATAGTCTAATGGTAATTATTTGCCTATTTATAGCCTTTATTTTGCTAGCAGTCTATAAGCTGATATTTCTTTTCATACACTAGCTTACATTATTACTAATAAATTTCTCTACAAAATACAATTTAACAATAGAAGTGATAATAAAAATAGAGCATATTATAGATTTTTTGTTAGAATTCTTTTTACTTTTATGTAATATTTTTTGTAAAAAGGATAGCTATGATACGAATATTTATATTTGTGCTTTTATGTTTTATTGGATGTGCAACCCACACAGAAAATACTAGACAACAATCTATGCATGGATTTGTGCAAAAACCAAATATACAATGGACACACACTAAAGCACAAATACTAAATGATACACAGAAGGCACAAAAAGTCAATTTACTTGGCAAATGTTATTATCTTGAAGATGGTGAAGTATGTACAAAAATATTAGCTACATTTGAAAAAGAATGTGATGCAGGCATTGGGTTAAGTTGCGGTATGCTTGCAATTGCAAGCCACGATGCACGAGGTGTTTCACGCGACCCACAGAAGACTTTATTATATGTAAGGCATGGATGTTATTTTGATGATAAACTAAGTTGCATGTATATGCGGCAATATTATATTCGTGCCAATAAAACAAAAGAAGCAGATAGGATTCTAAAGGCTGTTACAAAACAATGTACACAAGGTGGGGTATTTGAATGTTTATTGCTCTCATTGGTTTATGAAAATGATGAGGCATTTGCGGAACAGAAAGCCCATATTATACCTTATCGCAAAATGGCATGTGATAAAGATTTTGCTATAGCATGTGCATATTTAGATTCAAAAGAGCTTGATAAAAAAACTTATGAGCACTACCAAGAGCAAGCATGTAATTTAGGTATGCTTGCAGCATGCGATGCAAAAAGAGAATCTGTTGATTTAAATGCCCGCACACAGCATGCACGTCTTTATCGCATTTGGTAGTAATGAAGCTTAATATCTATTGCAATAAGACTTTATAAATTAGTTTTGCCATTGCAAGGCAAGATTCTATATTATGGTTTTATACCACACAATATTACTAGCATTTTCTATGCTAATTTACATAAAATGTTTTAAACTTTTTGTTATAATAGAACATTTTTTATTTGAAAGAAAACTATGCGTTATATATTTCTTTATCTTATATGCTTTTATTGTTGCTGCCCCTATCTTTTTGCATACAAAAGCACGCAAGAATCTATGCAACCCATAACATTAGCACATGATAACAACACACAGACATTACTCCAAAATATAGAAGCACTCACAACAATACACACACTACCAATAAACACGAAAGCAAATACTATGCAATGCATGCTTACCCCACAAGAACAAAAGATTGCTAAACTTGCTTATCCAAACACATTTTATGAATATTATAATGCATTGCTTGAAACAAATAGAATAGATATGGATATAGGCAAACTTACCCAAGATTTATTAATAGAATCTATACGCCATCATAATACACTCTCATTGCTACTTGCATTGCAGCTTTATTTTAGTAAGCAATGTGAGCGTTGTGAGCGTGTGCGTGATTTTAGCATGTTTGATTATTACCGCAACAAACAAGCTAGTATGCATACAATGCTTATGGTAGAAGGTGGAAACTTTAGCACATCGTATACCTTGCTTGGAGAAGCATTCTTATGTCGTGCTTTAACAAATAAGGTAGGAAATGACTTTCTCATGGCATATAGCAACCTTATGATGGCAGGCTTGCATACGCGTGCAATAAATGCATTATTGCAAGGCATTGCATATACACAAGATGATACGCTATATGCCACATTGCAATTTCTTGTTTCATTTGATAATGTATTGGGAAAGAATGAGGCAAGCACATATTTGCTTAGAAATTTACGCGTCCAAAAGCAACATAACTTTGCTAATATTATGACATTACCATATTTTCAGAATCTGCAAGTGCTAGAATATGATGTTGCAAGTAATTATATTCTACAAACCTTACTTTTACGCGATATGGAAATGGGTAGAATATTATCACCATTTGATATATTTGCAGACAAAAAAACAAAGCAAGAGTTTTGGGATAAAGCACAACATTATACACAAATCATTCAAGAGGGCAATATATATATATTACAACACGCCAAACCACAAGAATTACAAACATATTTAAAGATTTTGGAGCTTAAAAAACGCCTTAAAGCAGCTAAATATTATCCTTTTGCAACGACATATCAGATAGAATCAAAATAACAATATCAATAAAACTATCATTTTATCTTACTAAACTAACAAAAGATTTAAAAAGCAAACACAATACCTTAACATAACACATTGCAAAATTCTTAAATACAATATATTCATCTAAAAAGTAATTCAAAGAAAGATAAATATATCATATAAGTTATAATCATAATATATTGCTAAAAAATATTATAGAATCCCTTGTTTGCAAATTAATTGAATTGCGTAAATGCCCAGCATGATAAGCAGTAGTTGAACGTAAATCAATCACATAGCATTCTTGATATTGTTTGCTAAACTCTTTTGCATTTAATGCT
>JARHZY010000059.1 GCA_029264655.1 Helicobacter sp.
TAAGAATGCAATCGGGCTTTTTAGCGGACAAAAAGCAGAATTTAATGACAAACAAAAGTCTCATATTGATTTTTGGAATTTTTATGAAAGACCACCAAAAGAAGAATATTGGGACTACATTATAGAGAGAAGAGACCTATTAGTGCCAAATGATATAAGAGGGGTAAATGTTTCATCTCATTTATTATGTTTCGGCATATAACATAAGTTACTAAGATTGCTATTTTATTGCTTAATTTTTTATTATCATTTTTAAATAACAATACAACATTTTGTGTTGTTTGCTTTATACCAAAGAATTAATAATATTTTTATTCTCACCATACTATTAAATTTTAAGATAAGTTGAAAAGTTATACAACTTGTTTGTATTGCCATTCTCTTTAGCATATATTGTAATTTTAACTTTATATTCCTTTGCTATTTTTTATGGTATGAAAAACTCAAGCCTATTTATATGCCTAGTATTTGAAATGATTTGTAATTTAATAAAATATTCAAGAATAATGCTTACAACAAGATAAAAATATTTAGACTCATAGCGACAACGATTGTGTAAAAACATGGATTTTATTTAGGATGGGGTTTGGTATAGATAAAGTAAGAAAATATATAAATTATTCCACAACAATAAAAAACAAAAAAGTAATTATTTATGCAAAGTGTTGTTGCAATATTATTTGGTTTAGCAATAGATTTTATGCCTGAAAACTAGAATTTACAAGAATTTGCAAACGCAGTCTTACATCTATGTAAGATGATTTAAAGAGATAGGCAAGTTTAGGTGTAATGTCTATATAGAATAGATAATTTTGCCAATATTTGTGGTTGCGTTGATGTCAAAGAAAAAGGCAAGATATAACACAAAATAGAGAAATCACAATAGAGAAAAGGTTTTGTTCTTATTGAATAAAGGAGTATAGATTTATACAATAATAGTGCAAAAATGTAGTTTTTTACTCCACGCTTATATGCAAGGTATTGAAAATATTGCATATTCATTATTACTAGTTCTATTTTCATAGATTGCATGCAAATAGTATTTATTGTTGCTATGAATTGGTAGAAAATATATAGTAAGCCATTCCCTATATTTATTATTTGCAATTTTAACTTTTAATATTTACTAGAATATTCACGCACAAGTTGCACAAGTGCTATAGCATTTTCACGCGGTAAATCCTTAATCATGCCATGCCCAAGGTTAAAAATATGTCCTGAATTACGCATAGTTTCAAGAATTGCAAGCACACCTTCTTTCATTTCATTGTAATCATAAAGCCGTGCTGGTTCAAGATTGCCTTGCAACACAAAGCGTTTGCCAACTTGTTCTTTTGCCATACGCATATCAACTTGCCAATCAATTCCTAGCACATCAAAACAACCATCAAGAGATTCTAAAAATGATCCAACTCCTCTTGGAAATACAATGATTGGAATCTGTGGGAATGTATTTTTGAGATAGCGAGCTATATCTTGTAAATAAAACCAACCAAATTCCAAATATTTACTTTTTTCAAGTGCATTTGCCCACGAATCAAAAAGCATAACAGCATTTACGCCTGCCTTTATTTGCATGCTTAAATATTGTTTTATTTCATCTGTAAGCTTTTGCAATAATGTGTGTAAGAGTGTAGGGTTTTGGTAAAGCATTTTTTTACTTCGCTCATAGCTTTTACTACCATGTCCTTCTATCATATAGGTTGCAAGTGTCCATGGTGCACCACTAAATCCAATAAGTGCTTTATCCTTTGGAAGTTTTTGACGCACAGAATCTACACATTCATAGACATAAGTAAGCCGTTTATATGCTTCTGGTTTTAAGGCTTGCAAATGCCCTATTTCACTAATTGTTTGTAAAAATTTTGGTCCAAATCCTTCTTGAAATTCTAATGGAAGTCCCATTTCATATGGAATAACCAAAATATCGCTAAACAAGATAGCAGCATCAACATCTAATATTTCAATAGGTTGCAATGTAACTTCTGTGGCTAAATCAACTCTTTGGCATAAATCAAGAAAATTTTTTGCTTGTTTCCTTGTTTCCCTGTATTCGCTCAAATAGCGTCCTGCCTGCCTCATCATCCATATAGGTGTATAGGGTGTTTTTCGCCTGAAGCATGCATCAATAAAAATCATTATAATCCTTTTGTGGTATTTGTATTATTGTAATGCATGAATGTTTGTGAGTGGTTAATATGTAGGTTTGTTATATCTTACAATGAATAAGATTCTATACTAGCACGTAAATTTTGCCATTCTTTTTCATCTTTATTTGCTAAATGCTCTATGTTGGCACTCTCTAGCCTTGCAAACTCTGCTAATTCATTATTATTCATAAAGCTTTTTGCATTATAAAGATTTAAGAATAGATTAAGTTTATCTAAAATAGGGCTAATCTCATTTTTATAAATGCGTTTAGATTCTTTTATATCTTGCTCTGTATTATCTTTAATAGAATCTAGTTTATCAAATACAAGGCTTAACGCATTAAATTCATTTA
>JARHZY010000164.1 GCA_029264655.1 Helicobacter sp.
ACATTTTCTTAGTTCAAGTGTACAACATAATGATCTGATACTCGTATAACATTGTCAAATGATCACCACAGTAAGAAAACACTATTGAGGTTCCTCCAAAAATTAAAAATAAAAATACAAGGAGTGCCTAAGTGGCTCAATCAGTTGAGCATCCAACTCTTGATTTTAGCTCAGGTCATGATCTCAGGGTCCTGGGATCGAGCCCCAAATCCAGCTCTACACTCAGCCCAGAGTCTGCTTGAGAGTCTCTCCCTCTGCTCCTCCCCCCATTTGCCCGCACACATCCATTTGAATTTTTAACAACATATAGTTGTTAGTTTTTATAAGTGTTTATAAAGCAATAATTGTATTTTATCGATAGGCAACCAAGCTATTATTGAATATCTTATAAAATTACACATTGTAAGTAGAATTTAAAGTAAAAAACATAACAAGATTCTATATGTTTTCTATTTTTATAAACATAGAAACAAAGTTTTATCAAATTGCAGACAAGAAGACTTTTACTTCTTAAGTGAGAGCTAATTACTTACTACTGATTAAGCAAGACAAACTACTCAATAAAATCACAAAAATTAAAATATTTTAGGTGAATATCTCATTATATTTTCTATAATATTAAAGTTATTTGTGTTAAGAATAGCTTATAATACTATAAATAAAAAATCTTGTGTGTTAGTTTGAGTTACTTATTTTTAAGGAGAGAACTCCCATGTCTTGAAGTGGGGTAGGGTGGGAGCGATCGCATTTTAAGTAAAAAAGCTTCGTAGTCTAGCATGATATAGCACAATACTAAATTATAATATATAAATTTAATTTATTAATACTACACTATGCTTGCCTATATTCACTTCCTACTTTATGCAATTATCTCTTTTGCTTCATTTTGCTTGCTTCACGACGCAATCTAGCTGCCTCAAAACGTCTCTTTTCTTCATCTGTTGCAGGTATGAGTTGTGGCACTTTTGTTGGTTTGCCATTTGAATCAATAGCAACCATTGTAAAGTAAGAACTATTGCAATGTGTTACTGAACGTTCGGCGATATTTTCAGCCACTACACGAATACCAACTTCAAGACTTGTTACACCTGTATAATTTATTGAAGCAAGAAAATGAATGAGGTTTCCAATTTTTATTGGGCTTTTAAAAAGCACTCTATCAACACTAAGCGTAACTACACCTACACCGCAATAACGCGTTGCACACGCATATGCAACTCTATCAAGCATTTTCAATAAATCACCACCATGCATAACACCATTAAAATTTACATGTTCTGGTGTTGCCAAAATAGACATTCTTAAGGTTTTACTATCAAAAACAGATTCCATAACTTCCCTCTTTATTAAAAATTAAACTGAAAGTAGTATTATAATGTTATAATGTAATTTTTTAATTTGTGAGATAAGGAAAATTATGAAAATACTTTTTACAGGTGGTTGTGGCTATATTGGTTCGCATTGTGCACTGCATTTTCTCCAACATACAAATGCTGAAATTATTATAGTAGATAATCTATCAACTGGTTTTCTTAAGAATTATGAATATCTTAAGCATCAATTTGAAGAGAGAGTGCGTCTTGTGCGTGAAGATTTAGGGGATTGCGAGGAAGTATTTAAGCAATATAAGATTGATACTGTATTGCATTTTGGAGCATTTATTAGTGTTGCTCAATCTGTAGAGGATCCAATTCTTTATTATACAAATAATACCTCTAAAACTTTAAGATTGCTTACTTATTGTGCAAAATATAAAGTTAAAAATTTTATTTTTTCAAGCACAGCAGCTGTTTATGGTGAGCCAAGTGAAGAACAAATTCCTGTTGTTGAAACATGTGGGCTTAATCCCATTAATCCTTATGGTTGGAGTAAGTTAATGGTAGAAACAATGTTGCAAGATATTGCAGAATCTGAAAAAATAAATTATGTGATTTTGCGTTATTTTAATGTTGCTGGGGCAAATATGCTTAATGATTATACAACAGAAAGAGCATTGGGGCAACGAGTGAAAAATGCAACACACCTTATTAAAGTGGCATGTGAGTGTGCAGTAGGGAAGCGTGAAGGCATGAGTATTTATGGGACAAATTACCATACAAAAGATGGCACCTGCATACGTGATTACATTCATATTGATGATTTGTCTATGGCACATATTGAAGCATATAAACTTTTGCAAAATGCAGTTGGACCTTTAGGGGAGATTTTTAATGTTGGATATGGCACTGGTTTTAGTGTCAAGGAAGTTGTTGAGTGTGTTAAAGAGGTAAGTAAAAATAATTTTAAAGTTTATACATCAGGCAGACGCGCTGGTGATTCAGCAGTTCTTATTGCAGATAATGCAAAATTATTAAAACATACAGAATGGAAACCACAATATAACGATTTAGCAAAAATTATTGAGAGTGCATATCGTTGGGAACTCTTTCTGAAAATGCAAGAGCAACAAAAATAAATTCTTGGGATTACTCTTTATTGTATTTTATGCAGTATGCTAGCAATATTTATAATCCATATAAATATGGCGGATAGAATAATTTTTTAATCTCTCACTATTTAATTATTTGATAATTTACACAAATAGCATACAATATATTGTATTTTAACAAAAATTGAGTAATTAAATGACGTATAATACAAAACTCGAAACTATTTTTATGCTTATTGTGCTTATTAGTGCTTCTTTGCTTTTTGTGTATAATATTGAGCTATATGGTGATATTTTTCAGTTTTTAGCGCTTTATCTAGGTATTATTGTTTTATTTTATGAACGCAATATAAAACGTGTTATTATGCTTGCTGTTGCTGCATGTTGTGTGCTTGGTGTTGTATATATGGTGAAAATGGGGTTTGTGTGGTTAGCATCGCATCATAGTGAGTATGCACAAATTTCTCTTCGTCCATATGCATTTAATAAGGAAAATGCATTAGAAGATTATAATGGCTTTCCAAGTGGGCATACTGCTGCAGCTTTTATAGCAGTGGGGTTTGCATTGCATTTTTATAATAAGAAATGGGTTTTATTTTTAACAATGCTTGCACTTTTAGTGCCACCATCAAGAGTGCTTACTATGTGGCATACTATAATACAAGTCATTGCTGGTGGTATATGTAGCTTAGTAATAACATATAGTGTTATATATGTATTGCAAAAATTTTCTTTTTTTCGTAATACATAAGAAATACAAGGATATACTATGGGACATAATGGTGTTTTATTGCAATTTAGCTCTTTTGGCGAAAGTCATGGGCATGGTATAGGGGGTGTTTTGAGTGGTATGCCTGCTGGCGTTACCATTGATGAAGTATTTTTAGAATCTGAAATTATGCGTAGAAAAGGTGGTTCTAAGTTTGCAACGCCACGAAAAGAGGAAGATTCATTTCAAATACTAAGTGGTGTATTTGAGGGTGTAAGCACGGGTATGCCTATTGGATTTTTTGTCCCCAACACTAACGTGCGTAGCAAGGATTATGCACAAATTAAAGATGTTTTTCGTCCTGCTCATGCAGATTTTACTTATTACCATAAATATGGGCATAGAGATTATCGCGGTGGTGGTAGAAGTAGTGCGAGAGAGAGTGTGGCACGTGTGCTTGCTGGAGGGTTAGCAAAATTGCTTTTACGAGAATTTGGTATTGAGATTCTAAGCGGTATTACGCATGTAGGGCATGTAGGCTCATTACGCACAACTTTTACATATGATGATTTTATGCATGCAAAAGAAAGTGCAATATTTGCTCTTGATAATACAAAAGAAGAGGAGCAACAAGCAGCTATTTTGCAAGCCAAAGCAAAGGGGGATAGTGTAGGTGCAAGTGCTTTAATATGTATCCGTAATGTCCCAATTGGTTTAGGAGAGCCTTTATCATATAAGCTTGATTCTATTCTTGCAAGAGATCTCATGGGGCTTAATGCAGTGAAAGCAGTTGAAATTGGCGATGGTATAGAATCCGCAAGATTAAGAGGTTCGCAAAATAATGATTATATGGATAGCACTGGTTTTACAAGTAATCATGCCGGAGGAATTTTAGGTGGTATTGCCAATGGTAATGATATTATCATTAGAGTGCATTTTAAGCCAACACCTAGTATATTTTGCACGCAAAAAACTATTGATATTTATAATAATGAAGTGGCAATTAAATTGCAGGGCAGGCATGATCCATGTGTGGGCATACGCGGCAGTGTTGTATGTGAGAGCATTGTGGCACTCATTATTGCAGATATGTTATTACTCAATATGAGTGCAAAATTAAGCCACCTTAAAAAAATTTATGGATAGAGATAGATTGTCATGAAATCATGTGATTTCATGGTGTTTAAAACAATAAACTAAGATTATTAGAAAAAATAAATGTGCTATATATTTTCTTTTATTGCCAACTAAGCTCAATTATTTTTCTACTTCACAAAGTATAAAATCTCTGTGTGTTATATTTTTACTACAAAAACTTTAGAAATTAATCTCCTTTAGTCAAATACGCTATAATTATATTGCCAAAAAGGCTATTAACAAAGAGAACTATTACATAAAGGAAATAATATGCATGCAGCAAATGACATGAAAGAAGCAATGCAAAATGCGTTAAAGCAAGTGATTTATCCGAATTTCGAAAAAGATATTGTAAGCTTTGGCTTTGTGAGTAAAATAGAAATAAATAACAATGTATGTTATTTGAAGATTAATATTCCATCAAGTAATGAACAAGTTATTGCAAAAGTAAGAGAAGATATTTTAGCAAAGACGCAAGGACTTGGATTTGCTAATATTGATATAGAAATTGTAACACCAAATGTCCAGAAGGCGCAAGCCCAACAACAAGCACCTAAAAATCTTGCACCAACAATCAAACATTTTGTGATGGTAAGTAGTGGTAAAGGCGGAGTCGGGAAATCAACAACAAGTGTAAATCTTGCTATATCACTTGCAAAAAGTGGTAAAAGAGTGGGTTTATTGGATGCTGATATTTATGGTCCAAATGTTCCGCGAATGCTTGGATTAGATGGTGTTGAGCCAAGAACTACGCAAGATGGTAAAAAACTCTTACCCCTTGAGCAATATGGTATTAAAATGATAAGCATAGAATCTATTTATGGTAAGGGACAAAGTTTTATATGGCGAGGACCCGTAGTAATGCGTATTATTACGCAATTATTGCAAGATGTAGATTGGGGTGAGCTTGATATTATGGTTGTTGATATGCCACCGGGCACAGGTGATGCACAATTAACACTTGCTCAGAGTGTGCCTGTTGGTGCAGGTATTAATGTAACAACACCACAAATGGTGGCAATTGATGATGGTTTCCGTGCTCTTGATATGTTTGCAAAATGCAATATTCCTATCTTTGGTATTATTGAGAATATGAGTGGTTTTGTATGTCCAGATTGTGATAAAACTTATGAAATTTTTGGAAAAGGCAATAGCCAAGCCCTTGCACAGGAATTTCATACCGAAGTAGTAGCAAGGATTCCATTAGAACCAAGCATTGTTGCAGCAAGTGATAGTGGTAAGCCTATTAGTTTTTATGAGCCTAATAGTAAAACAAGCAAAATATATATGGAGTGTGCTGTGCGTCTCATTGATTTTCTGCAAACACATAAAGCAGATAATAGCACCATCCAACCACAATAAAGCTTATTTAAATTGTGAGGTTTTTATATTCTTTGTGTTAGGCTATTGGCATTATAAAATGATAGTATTGCAATTTATTATCTAGTGGGATTATATTAAGAGATTAAGACACAAAGATAATACCCGCAATATTTCATAGTATTATCTGCTAAAATGCGATACATTATATGCTTTGCAAAAAAGTATATAAGGTAATAATAGCATAAAATCCAAAGCGATTATAAATTTAGATACTTACTTTTTGAGTGTGGCGGAGTTGTATTTTTGGCATTTGAAACAAAGCAATTTTATAAAATCCTATCTAGTGGTAATAAAACTTTTTAAATATATATTTTATACTAAAAGAAACTCTTTATGCGGAGTGTGTTTATTTTTCTATTCCATTTTATGCTTTTCAATGTGTTGTGTTGTTTAATGGGTCAAGTAAGTATCTATAGTTAAGCCCTAATTCTCCATTCATCTCTACATCAACAAAGTTGCTACCATGCTATAGGGTTGTGTGCCTAAGGCTATTGTGTTGCATTCTCATAGTTACTATTCCTTTTTTGGATAGATTTTAGTTCATTAAAGAAATTAATATGTTCTTGTTTAGTTGTCATAGTTTTAGAATCTTTAATGCTATTCACTTACAATCCTTACAATACTTCTTCACTATGCGTTCTACTTCATCTTGGTATTCTTTGGAGTTATAAACCCTAAGACATTGAAAAGGTTTATATGTATAATCAATTTTATATTCACTAGTCCATGTGCTGAGGTTTTCTACAAGCGTTAAAAATTGTGTGATATTGTCTGGATTCTTATCATCAAAGAATAAAGGCATATTCAGTTTTTCTTTGATGATATAATATACTCTTTTATCATCATCAACAAACTTTTTGATACAATAGCGAAAGCCTAGTTTTTTAAGTGCATCAACTTTGAGTTCATAAGTAAAGTGTTGTTGCTCTAGTTGGTTTTGCATGTATTCTTCATTCTTATAATTCATTTCTCCAAGCCCAAATACAATACTTATACCAAACAATACCGCTAATATAATTTTTTTCATAAGTTTCCTTTACAATAATTCCCAAAAATAAAGTTTTTTGACAATAAGTATATAAATACTTATAAGCCATTCTATAAAATTTTATATATTTTGAAAATTTTAGAAAATAGGAAAAAGATAATATATAAGCTTAAATTAAGATTAAAATATATTATCTTACCATTAGTCCTATTGGTATATAACATATTATGTAAATTAGTTATTTTCTTTTGCTTCTGATAAAAGTAATGCATATGCTTCAGAAATTTTTCTTAAATCCTGCCCACCATGTTCATTGTAAGGACGACTTAGATTTTTAGGATCAAGCACATTTTGTCTTTTTTGTGCAAAAAATTCATTGTATTTAGAATCAAGTTCTGCCCTTGTAAAGCCTTCTTGTAATGCAAAGAGTTGCAATGCCTCTTCTTTTGTGAGTGGTGTATATTGTTCATTAAGGGCTTTAAAGTTATCATAAAGATTGTTAAAATCAGCATTATCAATCTCTAAAATTGCAGCAACATTAATAATAGCATCTTCTTCTTCATGAGAAAAATTCCCATCAGCATAGGCTAATGCAAACATAAATTCAATAACCTTAACTCTTTTTTTGTATTGCCCTATTGTTTCATTTGCAAAGAGTTCTGCTAACTCTTGTATATCTTCATCACGCGATTCTGTATAGATTTCTAAGAAAAGCTCTTGTGGTTGGTCGGCATCATGTGCCATATCTTCTATAATGCCTTTTACAAGCTTTTCCTCCAATATGCAACTTTGCATATCAGTAAAGCTCAATTTACCTAAAATTCTTACAATGATACCATATTCAGTAAGTTTCAATTTTTCTTTTGGCGTGAGTATGGGACGTTCGGCTATTATTTCTATTGCAAGGTCTTGCTTTTGCGATTGCAACATATCTTTATCAGTGGGCACAATTGGATTACTTAGATAATCTTGAAAGGTTTTGTAAAGGTAAAAAATAATACCAGCAGCTATTAAAAACAATATTAATTCCATTTATTTCCTTTATGTGATAATTTAGAGTTTTAATTTCTTTTTTAACTCTTGCTTACGCATTTCTTCGGCTTCAAGTGCCTGTTTTTTAAGCATTTTTCGTTCTTCGTGTTGCTTTTGGGCTATAATACGCTTTTTTTCCCTTGCCTCTTGAATCTTAAGGCGGTATTCATCTCGTTCCTTAGGATCTTGATAACTAATTGGTTTAATGAACGAAGCTAATAATACCATGCCTGCTAAAATGCCTGCTATAGGTGCTTGGTCTGGTCCATTCAAATGATACCATGCCATACCAACAAAACAAGCGAAAATAATTTTTAAAATAACAACCATATCTTAGCAATCTCCTAATGAGTTGGTGTTTTAAGAAGCCTTGTTGTTATGCCGCACAAAATATGGGTTTATCTTGTGTAATGCAAAACCTGCTTCATCTGCTTTATCAAAACATGTTAGCAATATCTGTGCCATATTTAGAGTTGGGATGCTAATAGTATCGCGTTTGCAGTATTTCGTGCATAATACTTGCTTATTATCAAATATATCAAATGTGGAATGAGCAAATACACATAGAAAATCAACCCCCAAATCAATACCCCCATATAAAAGCTCACCACTTTTTGCATATGCTTTTTCAATGTCAATAGCTGCAAGATGTGTATAGGATTGCAAACTTATTGGTGTTTCAAGATATTGCAAGCCAAGAAGTTTGCATAATTGCGGTATGTGCTTATATTCATTACGCATATTGCAGTCAGCATGCCTACCCCCATAAAATGCACATGTGCTAAATCCGCTACTTGCAGTATTTGGTGAAATAGCAGGCATATAGTTTGTAGTTTTACTAAAGCTATGTTTTATAGATTGTTTTAGTATATCTATATAATCAATTAATATTGCTGGAAAATAGGCAATATGGTTTTGTAACATGTCAATATCAAGCATAATATTTTGGTGTTGCAATTCAGCAATAATAAATGCTCTTAATGATTGGTTATTGCGTAATAAATCAAGAGTAAAAACAAGATTTGCATACGAATCTTCTTCTATTGCAAGCAATTTTTTACCTTCAAAGCTAGCAAGCATTATATTATAAACATTAGCAAATAGAAATGGCTCTAATGCACCTATTCTACCAAAATACCCACCATGTGCTTTAAAACTTTTTTGGTTATCTAGTATGGTATATGGAATCTGCAAATGCGTTAAAACATTTTGTGTTGCAATGCTAAATGGGCTATCTTTTAAACAATCATATAGAAGATACATTGGTTGAACCTTTATTGGTGAGATATTGTGTGTTGTGTGTGTGTTGCATGCAAAATACTTTGGATAAAGGGGGTAAAGCTTTCTGCAATATTATAATCTGCAATACTATGCTTACATGAGAATTGGTATTGTGCGTTAATGGCTTCACCTAATCTTTGCCATTCCTTATGTTTGCATGTTGGTGCAATAAGCATGTTTTGCAATGATTCAATTTGTGTATCTATGGCTCTATTGTGTGGTAGCATAAAATTTGCTGTGCTTATATGCTCAAAGATACCACCATCTTTATAGGCAATATAGCCTAACAATTTTTCTTTATATAAAGGATAGCGTAAAATAAGCCATTTTATATATAACAAAAAACCATCACCACAATAAGAGTCATCATAGCAGGGCACAATAAAATTAATCAGCAAATATTTTTTTAATTCTTCTCTTTCACTTGGTGCAATAAAATCCATTGTATAGAAAAAATCATTGTATTGTGCAAAAGCAATATCTAAATTTAATAATAAATCTTTTTTTGCGTATCGTTTATTTAATGGTTCAATCTCCCAATAACTACCAATCTGTTCTACAATCTCTTTTATACTAAGATTACCAAATACCGCATATCCATTGATTCTGCAATGTATAAATTGCATATCAATACCAAATTCTTGGTAGCCAAAATATTTTGCATGCACCGCTTGAAAAATATCTTTTAAGGTGTCATGTGTCTTATAATGTATCTCTTGACGCACATAGCCACTTTGAAAATCTATTCGCGAATCAAATGAAAATATACTTAAATGCAATTTTCCCATATTCTCCCTTTTAATATTGCAATCTGCAATTCTATACTATGTTTTATAACTCGTTACCATCAAAATACAGAATCTTACCTTTATTTCTTTATTTTTTCAAGAAAAAAGAGTAACTTTAAGACATCTTATGCTTAAAATACACAAATATTACCACAAATATATTACATTCTTTGATTAAAGCAATATAATTTTGCGTGGTTTTATATTAATGAAATATGTGGTTTGACATGTAACCTTTTAGGGCAAATGATTGGAATCTTTCTTTAAGTTTTTTTAAACTTTCTTTATCATGTTTGCTTATTTCTAGAATCTCTACACCATGACGTAAAGTTGCTAAATCTTGTTTTACCTTGTTGGTTTGAAATTCAAAATATTCTTTCATTTCTGCTTTTGTGATAAGCACAATATCAGCACATAAAAACATAGAAGGATATTTTAATACTTTATCATCACCCTCTGGCACGCTAAGTAGCACTACATTGAGATTTGCACCCAAATCATAGCTAGCCGGGCATACAAGATTCCCTACATTTTCGATGAATAAAAAATCGCTTGATTGGAAGCGAGAATCTTGTGTTAATGTAGGGAGAATATTTGCTATCATATTGGCTTCAAGATGGCATGCTTCACCTGTTGTGATTTGTTTTGCAAGTAATCCTATTTTTTCTAATCTGTCTGCATCGCGGTTGGTTTCTAAATCACCTTCAATAACACAGAATCTAAAATCTTCAAATTGCTTTAGAGATTCCAATAATGTTGTTTTACCGCTACCCGGGCTACTCATGAGGTTAATGACAAATTTATTGTATTGTGTGTAAAACATGCGAAGTTCTTGTGCTTTTTTATCATTTGCACTTAAAACACGTTCTTTTATAGTAACTATTTTTTCCATTTTTGCTAGCTCTCCTTACTTTGGATAAAATCCATAGCATTTTATCCAAAAGATTCTAATAGAAATTATTATGATAAAACTTTTTTATATTTTATTATTCCTAATTTAAAATATTTAGATTTTCTGAAAATAAGGTTATAATACGCCATTTAGATTTTACTTTAAATCATTGGAAATAAAATGCATATATTTTATCGTTGTTGCTTTTTTTATATGGTGTGGGTAGTGTATGTATGTGGCAGTGAATTACAATGTAAAAAGCAACAATGTGTTTTGCCTTTTTGGTTTTCTCTTAATAATACTGCAACGCCAATATGCCTACATAATCAAGAGTGCAGCAATCAAGCAATTTTTTCTCATGTTTATGTTGGTAAGGAGGCACAAGACACACAAAAACAAAGTGTTATGGTGCGTTTAAAAAAACACTTTTTTGATATTGATACATATAAGGAGCGAGCACAAAATGCAGAAGCAAGTTATACGCATTTTATGCAAGTCTTAGAATATGAGGGCACATATTTTGTCTATACTTATAGCTTACCACCTTTTGGAATATATGGTAATAATATTCCCGGTGAGCTTAAATTCCAAATAAGTTTTAAAGTGCCGCTTTGGCGTGGTGCTTTTTGGAGTAAGGGAAGTCTCTTTTTTGCTTATACGCAAACATCATGGTTTCAACAATTTAACGCTCGCTATTCCAATCCCATGCGTGATACAAATTATAAACCTTCGATTTTTTATGCTTATCCAGCAGATTGGAGTTTTTTAGGTGGTAAAATCAAAGAATTGCGTATAGGTTATTTGCATTTTAGTAATGGCATAGGTGGTGATGAGTGCAGGCGTCCAGATAAAGACCCATCAGTTTCTGGAGATTGCCGTTCAAGGAGCATGGGTAATAGAATCATGCTTGAGGGTATTTGGGAGATTGGTGGTTTTGGCATACATATTACTGCATGGCCATATATTCCAAGACGTAAAGATAATCTTGATATAGCACAATATATGGGTTATGCTAATGTAAGATTTTATTATAAGTATAAAAAACATTTTGTAGAATTGCATGCAGCC
Organism: Helicobacter sp.; assembly: GCA_029264655.1. GTDB lineage: Bacteria > Campylobacterota > Campylobacteria > Campylobacterales > Helicobacteraceae > Helicobacter_A. The sequence continues at coordinate 11,707 of JARHZY010000164.1, forward strand.
CCAATTATTAGTGATTATACACATTATCATGGATCTATACGACTTGGTTATGCTTATGAGGTGAGTAATTTTTTCGCACTCTATGGGCAGTATTTCTATGGTTATGGCGATAGTCTTTTTGAATATAATATGCCTACACACCGCATTGGTATAGGTATACGTGCTATTGGATTTTAATGGCTTGCAAGAATTTTATTCTAAAAACACAGATTCCAAAGCAATACAAAACAAAGCACTAAAAATCTTCGATGAATTAAAAGAATTTGCAAGTTTTGAGCAAAATACACAATTTTAATAAAGGGAAATATACTATCACAACACAAGAGAGCAAAAAGTATCTTATAGAAGATTCTAAGCAAGAAAGCATTTTTATGCTTAAACCAGATATAGTAATGAAATATGATAATGAAATATTGATACTTGATACAAAATGGAAGATTCCAAATAATGCAGACAAAAAATGCGGTGTATCACAAGATGATTTATATCAATTATGGGCTTATGCAAGTAAGTATAAATTAGATACAGAAATAAAACATTCTTTACAACAAGAGAATAAAGATTTAGATACAGAAACAATAAAAGTATATATCATATATCCA
>JARHZY010000080.1 GCA_029264655.1 Helicobacter sp.
TTGATGGAAGTCATATATTTAGAATTAAAGATGATGAAATACCTATTTTTGTATCAAGTGAATTTAGAAAAAGAGTGAGAGAAAACAATTTATTAGGTTTTAGTTTTAGTGAAGTGTATGTGTATGAAGATTGAATATATAGATAAGTCTATAAAACCTAGTGTAGATATAATCCATAAGACATGCTATGCCTTTGTGATCTAGCACCAATAGTATAGATAATTATCGATAAAGCATATTATAAACGCAGAAGCCATAAATAAACCGATATTAAACATACAAAAATAAACACAACAATCAGGCGAACAATATTTATCCACCACGCGAAGTAAGAAAATTAAAAGAAATGGATTATAATTTGTTTGAATGAAAAGCGATTATATATCATATCTAGGATTGTTTGCATAAAATCAATTAATATTTTCATCATATGGTATGCTAATATATCTAACACAACAAACTTTAGATATTTTCTATAAATGTTATATTTTCGTTATATTTATATTTTTTTATTTAATATCATAAAACTATCAATAGTTAGCTAAAGATAAAGTGTTTAATTGGTGAAGCTTATGTCGCTTGTGAATATTTTAATACTAAAACGCAATAAATCTTATTTAAATATTTAAATAACTTTAAGAAATAATCCTAGTTTATTTAGCTACGTGTAGCAATAGTGTAATAACTGCAACAGATAATATTCATTTTGGTAAAATACCCTATATTCAATAGGTGATTATATACCAAAGAAAATATCTTATATAGCTAATCATATAAGTATTGGCAATACATATTGCTAGTAAAGCAATAAGATTCTGTGTAGTTGTAGAATAATAGCTAATTATTTTATAAATTATATTTTTGCAACATAATTTTTATCTTTTAATATATTAGACCCTTAGTTACATTAATCTAGATATTTTCTTATTTTATTAGATAATCTAGCAAAAAATTATACTCGTCTTAATTAGATGTATTTTATATAATCTACATAGAGATCAATAATAGTTAGCAAATTTATTAGTGATTTAGATACACCAATAATTTTATTATTATATCTCTTTAACTGATACGCGAACCATTTGTTCTTGTATGCTCTGTGCGTAAGAGACTTAAACCATTTTCATCTTTACACGCTAGAATCATACCTTCACTTATTTCGCCCATAAGTTTGGCTGGGGCGAGATTGGCAAGGACGCATACTTGTGTGCCTATAAGATTCTCAACATCATAATATTCAGCAATCCCTGCAATGATTTGACGCGGCTTTTCCTCTTCTAAATCAACTTGTAATTTTAAAAGTTTTTTACTTTTGGGTAGTTTTTCTGCCGTAATAATAGTGCCAACTTTGATAACAATTTGTTGAAAATAGTCAATATTGATTGTATTGTTAATATGCGGTGTTTGTATATTATTTTTTTGAGTTTCTTGTGTCGCATTATCTACAAATGGTTGTCGCATTGTTTTCATACGCGGTTCTTCTATCTTGGGAAAAAGGGCTTCGACTTTTTGTATAGTAAAATCTTGTATATATTTATGCTGCATAATAAGCATTTCAAATTGTTTAGAATCAATACGAATGCCTAGTGCTTGACTTATTTTTTTACATGAAGTGGGGATAACAGGATATAGCAATAAAGCTACTTTAGCAAGTATATTTGCAATAAAATTTAAAAATATTTTACATTCTTGTGTTTTATTGTGTTTCATGAGTTCCCATGGAGCAGTTTGCGTAATCATAGTGTTTGCTAAAGAGAGAAGCTCCCATATAGATTCTAGAAATCTATGTGGTTGCATAGAATCCATATATGCTATACTTTCATTAACACTATGCATAATTTGCTCTTTTTCTTTCTTATAAGCATCTTCTACAAAACTATGTTGTAAATCATATTGAAAATATTTTTCACTCATACCAATCAAACGATTTAGCAAATTACCTAAATCATTACTTAATTCACCATTATTGCGATTAATGAGTGCAATTTGTGAAAAATCACCATCTTGCCCAAATGGCACTTCTCTTAAAAGAAAATAGCGAAATATATCAGTTGGATAAGCCTTTTTAATGTCAAGCGGATGGATAACATTGCCAATGCTTTTACTCATTTTTACACCATCAATAGTCCACCATCCATGCACAAAAATATGTTTTGGTAATGGCAATCCTAAACTCATAAGAAATGCAGGCCAATATATCGCATGGAAACGCAATATATCTTTACCAACAATGTGTGTAGTATGGTTAAAATATTCCATTTGTGATTCTAGGCATGGATTTTGCTCCATTTTATAATGAAGTTGTTGTTTGGCATTATTGTAATCAAGTCCATAACCAAGTGCACTTGCATAATTCATTAAAGCATCAAGCCACACATAAATAATATGTTGGCTATCGCGTAGTTTTAATGGGATTTTAATACCCCATTCAAAGCTTATACGCGTAATAGATAAATCTTGCAAGCCTTGTTCAACAAAACGTATCACTTCGTTTTTTTTATGAGTTGGCATAATGCAATCTGGTGTCTCTTTATACCATTGTAAAAGTTTATCTTGATATTTTGAAAGTGCAAAAAAATAACTTTCTTCTTTAACCAATCGTGTTTCTTTTTTGCCACTACAATCAGGACAATAGATTCCATCAATTACTTGAGTTTGTGTAAAAAAACTTTCACATCCAACACAATACATACCCTCATATTCACCCTTATATATATCACCTCTATCATACATAAGCTCAAAAGCTTTTTGCACAGAAAGAATATGTTCAAGATATGTTGTGCGGATAAATTTATTATAGTCTATTGCATATTCACGCCATGTATCACGGAATTTCTCACTAATGGAGTTTGCATATTCTATGGTTTTTATACCATGTTTTTTTGCTGCCTCCTCTATTTTTTGCCCATGTTCATCTGTTCCTGTAAGCAAAAAGACATCATCACCGCGTAACGTCCAATATTTTTTCATTACATCAGCAAGAATAGTTGTATAAGCATGTCCGATATGTGGCACATCATTAACATAATAAATTGGTGTTGTCAATAATCGTTTCATTGCATTCCTTTGTATATTGCTTGTGCTATGCACATTAAAAATTTTATTATACTTATTTTTTTTAAAATCTCATGTTGTTTTATAGAGAAATATTGCTTTTTGCGATATTTTATGTTTGCTTAAATTCTAGCATAAGTGTTTATATGGAATCTATAATATAATATTTATCTTTTTTGTGTTAAGAAGTTAATTGTTTTTATGCTATCAAGTATTTTATTATTTGTGGAGTAAATATTAAGATAAAAATTAGCATGTTTGATTAGTAATATATGGCATATTGTTTAATTGTTAATTTACAAGTTGATAACTTTTTAGAGTAATCCCCCTATGATTACTCCTAGAACACTATTATATCGCATTCTCAATTTTTTGTGAAAAACTTTTTTGTAATAAATCGCTAACTTAATTATATATTTATGTGTATATTTATTTTTAATAAAATGGTTTTATAGACAAATAATTGAAAAATATAATCATGTGGTAAAAAATATTAAAATTTGATTGTTTTATTGCAAATGTAATGGTATTGCTAATGGGAAAATATAGCATTGCATATCAAGTCTATATGCTAGTGCAATATTATTGTGCTTGCGTGGTGCTTAAACTATCATCTATAATCTGTATATGAGAAATGATTACAATACGGCAACCTTAAAGTAGTGTTACCTTTTGTAATTCTTGAATCAATATTGTGTATTTTTTATATAAGATAACTGAAGATTCTTATAATAAAACAATAAAATGAAATGATTTTGTATGTATTTTTAAGGAGTATAAATGGGTGCATTAGTATTGTTACTCATAGGTGTTTGTATGTTTGCTTTTGGCTGGTTTGTATATTCTCGCTTTGTTGCTGGAAAAATATTAAAGCTAGAT
>JARHZY010000052.1 GCA_029264655.1 Helicobacter sp.
CTATTTTTAGATTCTTATTCTTTCATAAGTCCTTTTACAAAAGCATTTAATGATCTTGCAAATTTTCTCGTAGATGAACGAAAATGCAATTTACCATAAACCCCTAATAATCTTGATATTGGTTTTAATGCATATGGTTTTATATTATCAAAAATCACTTTATCAAAAATCACTTTATTTCTAGTGGTTACAATTGGATATTTATAGGATTCAATGCCTGTTTTATATATTTCAAAGTTTGTAAAATTTTGTAAATTATTCATTTTATTCATAATGCTCCATATGCTTTGATCATGCCTATTTTCAACAAAGTTTTCATCATTTGGTATATCACTTGGGCTATCATCTACTAAATGTGGGTAACTATATATTGTATTAAACCAATTTTGCATTATAGAGATTGTTTTATCAGTTTTTACCATCATAATAAAACCGCTAGCAACTTGTGAAGTATCGGTTATGTTTGCATTATTTAATACACCAAAATGTTTAAAAATATTTGCTTTTGTCCAATGTTTTTCAATGGCACTACCATTACCAACAATAACACCCATTATCTCATTTTGTCTCACACATTCTACTATTTCTTTCAGTCTCTCTTTACCTTCTACTTGAAATTCACAGCCTATATCAATATAAAATAATATATCATTATGTTGCAATTGATCTAATGTTTTTAAAATTATATATGGTTTCTATAGCCAATAACAAAAACCCTTGTTATCCTTTCCTGTTTGCTATCATATAATCTGTTTTTAATTTTATTTCTAAAACATAAATCAAAATTCGTTTCATTATATATAAAAATCTCATCAAATGTATCCATAAGCCTTGCTTGCTTATAGAATCTATATGCTGATACACATAAACGCATATCGGCAAACGAACACAAATATACTTTCGACATGAAGAACTCCTAAACTAAATAAGCATAAATTAAATAGTTAAATGCACAAAAAGCCTAATTATATTCTAAGTATATAAATATTTATTTTATTAATATTTTTGTATAGAAAATATTAATAACAGATTGACATTTATTATATTGCCAATTAAGTTAGAATTATATGGCAAGATTCTAAGTCCCCCCCCCCCCCCAATTATAGCACTTATTGTTTATTATTTATTGTTGGAGATTGTAAGTGCATCGCAAGGATATTATCAAAATATTTTTTATCATAAAAACTTTTTACTTCATTAATCTTTATACTTCCTTTAAAGTTTCATCTTGCATAGGTTTATAGAATCTTTGTAATTTTTCATCAATTGGAGTTATGATTCTATAAAAAATAGGAACAACAAGTAAGGATAGCAACATAGATACCATAAGCCCACCTATCATTGCAATACCAATTGGTGCTTTCATTGCACTCCCATCTCCTGTGGCAAGAGCAAGTGGCAACATACCTGCTACCATTGCAATAGTTGTCATGAGGATTGGGCGGAGTCTTGAATGCCCTGCAAATTGGATTGCCTCTGTAATGCTTGCACCCATTTTACGCTGTTCATTTGCGACATCAACAAGTAAAGTAGCATTCTTACCTACCATACCAATAAGGAGTATAAGCCCCATCATAGAAAACATACTCATTGAAGCATCAATACCACCTGTAAGTTTAATGGCAAAAAATGCACCACTAAAGCTAAGAGGCATTGTTACCATAATGATTAATGGTTGTATAAAACTCTCATAAAGTGCCGCAAGAATGAGATAAATAAGTACTAATGCCATTAAAATTGCAGTGCTAAATGCTGCTTGCGTTTCAACTTGAATATCTGCTTGTCCCATAAATCTATATCCCGCACCATCTTCAAGCCATTTGTTACCATTTTTGGCATGCTCTTGTATTGCTTTTGTCATAGCACCAACACTTAGTCCACTATGTTTCAATGGTTCAACAGCGAGCGTTATACTTCTTTGGCGGTTATATCTATTTATTGTCGTTGCTGTTGTGCTTTCTTCAATCTCTACTAAGCCATCAAGAAAGATTAAATCGCCATTTTGACTACGCACTTGCAAACGTCTCAAATCGCGTTCATCAATGCGTTTATCATCGGGTATGCGTAAAGTAATGTAATATTCTTTACCAGATTCTTTATAGTAGGCAATCTGCATTTCCCCTGAAAATGCACTTGAGAGTGTTTGCCCAATATCTGTTGGGCTAATACCATATTGTGCAAGGTTTTGTTTTATAGGTTTTAGACGATAAGCTGGCATAGAATCTGAAGTATTTTTATGGTAGTTTGTAATTTTTTCTCTAAAACTTTTTTCATTTTCTGTAATAAATTTTTCTAAATTATCTGCACTTTTTTGCATAATAGAATCTACAGGTGAAAAAATAATAACTTGCACTGGCGTATCATCTTTCCCACCACCAACAAGTGGCACTTCAGAACCATAAATATCAAGCTCTTTTCCTTCTGCATGTGATTTCAATGTAGTAAGTATATTTTTTAAGATTGCATCTTGACTAGCATCTATTCCTTGCTTTTTCCGCTCTTTTAAGGGTTGTAAGGCAACATAAATTTGCGCATAAAAAGCTTGTTGCAAATCGCCCGGACCAACTTGAAGTGTTGTAAATTTTACATTTGGATTAGATTCTATAATATGAGTGAAAATTTCGCTTTTGCGTTTCATTTCCTGTATGGCAATGCCGGGCTTTGCTTTAAGATATATTTGAAATTCACTTCTATCTTCTTTAAGCATAAATTCATTCCCAAGACTCCTTGCCACAACAAGCGACAATATAAAAATACCAAATACTACAAGCACTACAAGTAGCATATGTCGCCAACTACGCATAAGAAATTGCAATGTGTTGGCATAAAACTTATCAATTTTATCAAAAAATGGTTGTGTGGCATAATAGAATCTTGATTGCTCTCTTTTCACCACAATAGAGCTAAACATTGGAATTATAGTAATAACAACAACATAACTCACACCTACTGCTACTGCTACAGTGAGCCCAAAACTAGCAAAGAATTTTCCTGCAATACCACTCATTGTGCCAACTGGAATGAATACAGATAAAAGCATAGCCGAAATTGCGACAATGGCAAAACCAATTTCACGCACGCCATGATAAGCTGCCTCGCGTTTTTGCATACCATGTTCTAGCTTTTTATGGATATTTTCAATCACAACAATAGCATCATCAATAATAATTCCAATTGCAAGTGTTAAGGCAAGCATTGTAAGCATGTTGAGTGTAAAGCCCATAGCATATACAAAGAAAAAAGTGCCAAGCACAGAAACTGGTAAAGAAATAGCAGAAACAAGTGTAATGGTTACGTTACGTAAAAAGATAAAAACAATAAATACAGCAAGCACACCGCCCAATGCTAAATCAAATTGAATATCTTTAATAGAAGAGCGAATATAATCTGTTGTATCCCAAAAAATCTCTACATCATAATCAGGGCTTATTGCTTTAATTTGTTCGATTGCCTGCTTTACACCATCGGCAATATGAATCTCATTTGCACCTGTGATTTTTTGCACTTGTAAAATTACACCTTTTTTACCTTTATAGGTTGAATATGATTTTTCTTCGGCCAAACCATCTTCAATTAATGCAATATCACGTAATTTTAAACCATCTCGTATTGTAATATCACCAATTTCTGCAACATTCATACTATTAGAATCTGTAATGATATAATATTCTTTAGTTGTTGAAAGTAAGCGTCCCCCATCCATTTCCCTATTTGCCCTACCTATACTATTTGATACATCTGTATAAGTAAGCCCATATTTATTCATTAAGGTTGGGTCGGGAAATATCTTAATCTGCCTTTCTCTATAACCACTTAATTGCACATTGCCTACACCACCTATACGCTGTAAAATAGGTGCTACAATATTATTTGCATGCTTCATAAGCTCTGGGGCTGGTTTATTTGATGAGAGAAAAAGAGAAACAATTGGTGTGCTTCCTGTATCAAGCTTTTGCACGGTTGGTTTGTCAATTTCAGAATCTAAAATAACTGCATTTACTTTATCACGCACATCATTTACTGCAATTTCAATAGGTTTTTCTAATTCAAATGTAACAGCGACAATACTAACATTTTTAGATGAAGTAGAACTTACAAATTTTAAACCATCAATTGCTAAAACAGCTTGTTCTATTTTATCTGTAATTTTTGTTTCGATAGTTTCTGCACTTGCACCTTTATAGGTTGTTTTTACAACAACAACAGGAAAATCCACATCAGGAAATAATGCTTTTGCCATTTTATGAAGTGCATAAAATCCAAATAAAATTAATGCCATAGCAAACATAAAAGTTGTAACGGGTCGCTGTATCGCAAATTTATACATCTTAATCCTTCTTTATTATTTTTACTTATTTAAAACTATGAAACCCCATAAGTAATTATACCCTATACAAGATTAAATATTCTTGGGATTAGCATTATTGTTTCGGATTTCATATTAATACAATGATTTATTGTTTCTATTTGACATTATGTGATTTTATTTTTTGCTAGATTATATTGAATGCATATAATACTACGTCATATACGAGAGAATAAGCTTATATAATAAAATTTTACTATACTAGATAAATGTATTATATTAATTGTTATAAAAATCCTTTTTTTGTCAGTTTCTTATAAAGATATGTATAACAAGAAAATAAGATTTTATATTTAAGTGTTGTAGGTTTTTTGAATGAATTTTCCTGCAATTGTGTTTTGTATGGTTGGTAGATACTATGCAATTCGTAAAGTTTATCCATAGAAACAATAAAGTTATCATGTTTTTCTGATAATATTGTTTCTATGCTTTGTGGTTGCAAAAGCTTTTGATAAAACCGATAGGAAAAAGACAATAATGTTGGATATTTTTGCTCAAAAAAAAGCCACATATCTTTAAAAAACATACAATTCATCATCATCTGCTTATTCTCATTTAAAGATTGCCAAATACCTTCATCTGTAATACGATATACACTATCCACATAAGGCATAAACACGGCTTTACCCTTATGAATATGTAAAAGATTACGAAATGAATCCCCACGATATGAAACCTCATTGCTTGGAGATGATAATGTGGTGAGTTTTGATGGTAACCCCTCTTTAAAAATTACATTTCTAAAAATGCAACTTGAAGTATGCCCCAAGACTGCTTTGTCTTGCAGATAGTCTTGAAAATCAGAAATTTTTTCTTGTTTGCAACCAATCATTACTTCAGAATCTTTGTCGTTATAATGCATATGTGTATTAGCAGCATATATTGTAAAATCTTTATTTGCTTCAAGAAAATCAAGGGCTTTTTCAATCTTTTGTTCATCTATCCAAAAATCATCTGGATCAAGTACACAAAAATAGTCTGTTTTTGTTATTGCATATGCTCTAAGCACATTTTTAAAAAGCTTTTGATTATATGTAGATTCTAAAAGATTAATTTTATTTGGATATTGCATTTGATATGCACGCACAATATCAAGTGTGCCATCATTTGAGCAATCATCAGCAATGATAATTTCATAGCTATACTTTGTTTTTTGCATGAATATAGAATCTAGGGCATCACTTATATAGGCTTTTTTATTATAGGTTGGCATGATAATTGTAAGCATTGCTAAATTGGTTGCTCGCATATTTTTCCCTTAGCATAGATTTAAAAAAAATCATTATAACATATTAAAGTAATGCTTATATATGCTAATATGCTTATTAAGTGGGTATATGTGTTATTGTTTGTGCTTCATTTTAGCTTAATAATAAAGTTTTAGGAAAATAGAATATATTTACCATTCAAGCAATATAGAATCCCTTTATCTACAAGTGTTTCTTCCTTTAACCTTTAAGATTAAGAATATATGATGGTTCAAAGCATTCTAAATCCCATAATGGCTCATTTTGCCCCACATCAATTTGTATATGATGAAAACCCTGCAACTCTTGTAATCGTTTTTCAAGAATCCTTTGCACTTTTTCACTCATAACGCAAAGACGCAGACACATTTCTCGTTCTTCATTAAAAGATACGATACCATTAATTTCACCAAGATGTTGAAAAATACTATAAAATTCTAAAAAATCTACTTGTTTTTTAAGTTGCACTAAACTCTCTTTACCATCATCTTCTTGTATTACCATGCTAAATACACCATTTTGCAATGCAACAAGAAGATTTGAGAGTTCTAAAAATTCTTGTTTGCTTGTTGCAAGGGGCAATCGCTCTAATAAAAATTCTTTAAATACAGATTCAAGATTACTACCACCCTTATGTGTTTCACGAAGTAATTCTTTTAAATCATTGGCACTTAATTTAAGTTTTGCATGTGCTAGATTCTCAAGCATTTTTGGTTGTTTGATTAAATCTGATATAACAAGCCCATCTTTACCTTGTTTGACATTTGCCCAATAGTTTGTCCCAACCTGCAATTCTTTATTACTTTGTGTTTCAATAATAAGCTTACCAAGTTGCACAAGGTATTTATCAGCACCTTTTTTATCTAGTATGCGTAAAAGCATGGGTAGTGTTGCATTGATTTCTTTATTACCCGTAGTTGTTGCCATTTGACTCAACAGGCTTTGAATATGTGCTGGTTGTATCATACCCGCCCTTTTATTTTTATATATTTTGTATCTATATTTTATCAAAATATCTATTACCACAATAATGATATTATATCAAAAAAGCTAGAATAAACTATGGTGATTTGTGAAATTAAAAGTTGTTTTGAGTAGAAATTATATAGTATAGACATTCGCATATATCTATACTATTTTGTAGTTTATTTAAAGTGAGTAAGCACTAAATTATATTCTTAGAAACCTTCGCTTTTAATTTGTGCAACCCATGCATCAAGTCGTCCATCGGTTTCACCATCTTGATTAACTTCATCAATAGCTAAACCTACAAACTTACCACCTTCTACACCTTTAGACTCATCAAACTCATAGCCATCTGTTGCAGTCGCACCAACTATTTTTGCACCTTTTGCTACATTTTTAAGATGATAAAGTGCATCACAGAAAGTGCTACCATAACTATCAGCATCACCAAGTGCTAGTAGTCCAACAACTTTGCCACTAAAATCTGTGCCAGAAAGCGTTTCTGCGTAACTATCCCAATCAGCTTGTAACTCACCATCTCCCCATGTTGAGCTTGCTAAAATGATTTTATCAAATTTTGCGATAGCATTAGCATCGGCATTTGCTACATTAATAAGTTCCGCACCGCCTAATTTTTCTGCTAATCTTTCGCATACGCTAGTGGTAGTATCATTATCACTTCCAAAAAATATTCCAATACTCATTGTAATTTCCTTGTTTTTAGAATTACAAACCAAATGTTAGGCTTGTCTGTTTGCAAGCATACTATATTTTACTTAACTGCATTCATATTTCTGC
>JARHZY010000149.1 GCA_029264655.1 Helicobacter sp.
ATGCATAACTTTACAATCATAGTAATTTATTTCTTTACTTCTTATCTCAACATCTAAATACTGCACACAATCTTTTATTAAATCTCCTACTAATTCAATAAATCTTGGTGAAACAATCTTCCAATTACATACATTAGATATTAAATCAGTTAATATCTTACCATCATCTTCATCTATTTCAAATATCGGTGTTTGCCAATTTAAAATAGGATTGGATTCTAAAAGTGCATATTTATCATTATTTTTTATATCAAGTTTAATACAACTTACCCAACTATCAACATCATTATGTTGTCCATTATACATCATTTTATAGTATTTCTTGTTATCCTTAATCCAAAAGAAAAGCTTATATTTCTAGTCCTACTATATCTATTTTATCATGTTTTTATAATCGATAACATATATTTCGTATTTATTTGCTGCATGAAACTTTACATAAAAATGAGTAATCTATAAAAACTTAGTCTCATTGATATACTTTTCATTTTTAATATTGTGTTTCTTCCTATAAGCTATAATCTACCCATTTCTAACATAGAATGTTTATAATAATTTTTGTATTCTACTTTATATTAAATAGAGATTGCAAACTTTACTCTTTTTTTTGAGAATCTTATACATGATAAAGCCCATAATATTATTATCTTGTAGAAAATATAATAAAAAATGTATTATTTTGTAACATACACTATCATAAACATTTAAAAATATTTACAAATATTAAATAATTAGAGTATAATTTGTATTTTTTTATCCACTAAGAACTTTGAAGGAGCATATAATGCAACTAAGTAAGATACTAACATTTTCCTTGTTGGGTATGACTATGCTTTATGCACAGCATGATTCTACAACAATAAAACAAGAAAATACAAGTCAAACCGATATGGAGCAAGAATATAATAAACAAAATGAAGAAAATGGTATATTTTTACATGGCGGTTTAGAAATTTTTAATAAAACTGCCTTTAAAACAAAGCAAATATTACCAAATAATAGTTATGGATATGCACTTGGACAATTAAGTGTAGGATATAGATATAATGATTTTAAAATTATGGTTGGTGCAGTAGCAGCAGGATTAACCTATGATTCTACACATGGTTTGGGGTATAATTATGTTGGTGCATATCCGGGTTATCTCAATAACAAAGAAGCAACTGCAGATAATACACATAATATGTTTGTGCATAATGCATTTGTGCAATACCAAACAGATTTTCTTAATATCAAGGCAGGGCGATTCGAACAAACAGATGATGATTGGTTTGATAGCTATGCTGAAGGTATTAATATAATATATAATTTTACTCCTAGCGGTTATATCAAATTCTTTGGTTCTAGCACGGTTGCACTTGTTGGTAGTGGCTGGCTTACTGATTTTAGCACAGCATATTCTACCTATGGAATCTTAAATGCTGAAATTGGCTATCAAAGCGACTTATTCCATACAAAAGCGTATATTTATTATGGAGCAAAAGAATATATAGCACCGGGTTTCAATATTGAAAAAACATGGAAAAATGAAAACATTGGATTGTCCTATACAGCAACACTAAGTGCTCTTTTTCCTATTCATAGTGCAAGCATTCTTGATTTAGGTAATCATTTTTTTGCAGATTTCAAAGATCCCACAGGCTTTACATCAAGTATTTTATTGCGTGGGGATATAGATATGTGGGATACCTTTAACATAGCACTTGCGTTATATAAAAACATAGGGAATGCAAATGCACGCATGGGTATGTTTGGTAATCCTATTGGTATAGATATTTGGGATAATAGCGTATATAGCACAGGTAAATCCTTAAATGCAGCGGTTGCACCAGATGCCTTTAGTGTCTTATTATTTACAGAATGGCGTGCAGAGCATTTGGCAAAATTTGTAGAATCTTTATCAGTTGGCATACATGGACGCTATACAACAGCACCAAGTGCAACAGAATACTCGCTAAAGTTTATTCTTGATTGGCAACTTATAGATTCTGTGAATATTAATTTAATTGCTAATTATTATACTCATGTTATGCTTAATGATGCATGGAATGATGAAACCGATACTTTTGCCATCACAGGGCGTAAAGTGCTTGATAGAAGCTATCTTATGTCATCTATTATTTATGCATTTTAATTAATGTTTTTAAAATTTTGCATAGCTGAAACAATATTCTCGATAATTTTCTACTATATCTTTTGTAGCAAGACATTGCTACTTCACTTGAAATAACTATAAAATACAAAGCAAACAATATTATAAAATTATAAAGAAGTTTATTATTAGCTCTCTAAGGCTATATTAAATAGAATCTTATATCCAAGTAAAGCATTCTATTGTAGTAAAACAAACATATGTTATCTGTTGCGGTGGGATTTATTGTTGCTCTATAATCTCTCATTGTTATAAATATTGCTTTTTTCATAATAAGCTAATCATAAAAATACCAATCTTATTATGCTAGCTTATTTTTTAAGAAAGTAAGCCTTATAATATATTTGGATAGAAAAATAGACTATAGCACATCGCTTAACTATCTTGGAAATCTTGCAATGTTTCAAGATTTAATCGCATTTCTTCAATCATATTGTGAATTGTTTCTGAATTTTTAGCATTTTTAGATTCTAATTTTTCAAAATGGCTTTCAAGCTCATCTAAATAATCTTGAATTTGTCCTATAATTGTAGAAATATCTTCTTTTACAATATCATCCATACTATTCTCCTTACATGACTAAATTAAACCTACAAGGGATTTCGCTTTTTCATAGGTTGTACGTGCTATATCCCTAATATATTCCTCATTTTGCATGATTATATCATGAATATAAGCTTTTTCTTGCATAATTTGATAATATTTTTGCTGTATTGGCTCTAACTCTGCATAAATAGCTTCAGCAAGTGCTAGTTTCAACTCGCCATAGCCCTTAAAACTGCATTCAATTTCTGCACGACTCTTACCACTTAAACATTCATATATGCACAAAAGATTATAAAGCCCTGCACGCTCTTTGTCAAAAACAATTTCATTAAAACTATCTGTTGTTGCTTTTTTTATCTTTTTAACAATCATATCTTTACTATCAAGTAATGTAATAGCACTATATTCACCCTTATTTGATTTACTCATCTTTGTATCGGGATTATCAAGCGACATAATTCTAGCACCAACAGGAGCAATTAGGGGCTCTGGCACTTTAAAACAAGTACCATAACGTTCATTAAAGCGTATGGCTACATTACGCGTAAGCTCTAAATGTTGTTTTTGGTCTTCACCAACGGGCACAAAATCAGTTTGATATAATAAAATATCAGCCGCCATTAAAGCAGGATAATTAAAAAGCCCAACATTAATATTTTGCGGATTTTTTTGGGCTTTATCTTTGAATTGCGTCATGCGATTCATTTCACCCATTGGTATATTGCAATCCAAAATCCACGCAAGAGCCCCATGATAATCAATGCGACTTTGCACAAAAAGTTTTGTATGTTCACTATCAAGCCCACATGCAAGCAACATGGCAAAAAGCTCAATAGTATTTTGCTGTAATGCCTTTGGGTCTTGATAAATTGTAATAGCATGGGTATTCACGACACAATAAATATTTTCATATGTTGCTTGGTTTTTAACCCATTGTTTAATTGCACCTAGATAATTACCTAAATGGAGATTACCTGTAGGTTGAATGCCAGAAAATGATCGCTTTTTCATACTTATTTTTTATGCCTTTTGGTATGCTATCTCTCACTATCACCATCTTGTTGGAATATATGATTGCATCCTTTTATTATATAACAGATTCCAAACTGCGATAGATAATCAGCTATCTGTTTTGAATTTAATATTCTATCATTTTCTGCCACAAATATCACAAACATATACACCTTTTTTTGTATTTTAGAAAAATCTATAGGATTAATATGCCATAAATGCCTTAATGTAGAGAGTTTCTCAAAATGAGTAAAAACTTCACATTTATGAGTATTACTATAAAATGAGTAGAAATTTGCTTGTTTCGTATAAAATCCAAGCTGGCTATAAAGCATATGATGATAATGTAATATATCTTTTTTATATGAATAAAAGCAGGCTTGTGTAAAAAGATTCCATAATATATTCGGCTGTATATCTATAAAATTTTTAGCAAGAGTTTCAAAACTCACATGTGTTACACAAGGCATTGCTTGCAGCAATCTATTCTTAAAAGACTTTGCAATAAACTTATATTTTTGCCCTAAATCTATATCATTTTGGATATGCAGTATAGAATCTTGAGTAATATGGTGTGTATAAAGAAGTGGTGATAATAAAATAAGCTTGCCTATGCGTTGTCCGTGTGCAATACATTGCATTGCATATTGCAATGCAGATAATGCCCCCGAGCTAAAACCTATAATATCATAAGTATTTGGAAAATAACCAAAATCTTGCAAAAGCTGTGCAAATAAAGTATAATCCCCATTTAATCCAAAACTACCAAAATACCGCATCACATCCTTTTCTTAAATAATCTCTTGTGTATTTTACTTACCACATATTCTAGCATATTTTTCTTTAGTTATATAGTATAAATACAATGTAACTATATGAAGCTTTAACAAAACCTATACTTAATTTGTTATAATACTAAAATTTATTAGAATTTGCTATAATGCAATATATTAGATTAAATATTCATTAAGAGAAAGGAAAGATTATGTTGATTTTGGATAAAAATTTTCAGGTAGTTGGTGGTTTTGGAGTTTGTTGTTCAGAAAAAGGAGATGATGTGCTTGACAAATGCTCACGACATGCAAGAAACTGCGGGATTACTTCACAAGTTGTTTATCTTAAAGCAGAAACACCTAGTGATAGAAAATGGCTTGGTGGTAATAGTGAAAAATTTTATTATAATGGTGTTAGTATTACAGAGATTGATGATGATGATATAATATAATATTACCATATCATATAAAGCAGTTTATTTTATAATCGACTTGTATATGTAGTTTTATAAAGATTAATAGCTATACAGTTACCCTACAATAAACCTGCAATCAAACCTTACATAAAACTAGTTTATGGCACAAAATAATATGCAACCAAACAATTCCTGTAGATAAAAATTGATACTCTATTAAATAATACAAAAAGTTTTTACATACATTTTACTTAGGTATTCATGTTTCAATAAAAAATATATAGCAAACAATATAAAGCACAGCTTAGCAACCTTTTGTTCTATCCTATCGCTATATCAATATATAATATTAATAAAAAATAAAATATAAATCTAACACCATATAGAAAATAGTATTTATATCCTTAACATAAGATACAAACAATCTAATACTATAACTTAGCATAAAATACTTTTTAAGTATTGGTAATCACAATGCCATTTTAGTAAATATGATGTAGCATAATAGGTTACTTTATAAAAAATCTTAGAAAATTCTAAATAAAATATTCATATTGCTTCTATTTTGCATGTAGAAAAAACTTCCTACATATAATAACGCTAAATGTAACGCACAAAAAAAGGTTATACATTACAGAATAGTCTATTTTATAATAGATTTGCAAGAGTTTCAAATAACACTAAAAACTGCAAGTAAAAAACAATGATACACCTGCTTACTTCTTATTAAAATCTATATATTTTAATGAAAAATTATTATATTTTAAATATGTAAATTATACTCTACCATGCTCATAAAGCTGACGCATACGCTTTTTCTCTTCTTGCTTTTTTGTTTTTTGCACTTCTTTTGCATAATATGTTTCAACAGAAAATCTTAGTAAAATTGCAAGTTTTGGTGCAACAAACATAGAACTATAAGTACCAAAGATAACACCTACAAGAAGTGGTAAAGAAAAGCCCACAATAATTTGCCCGCCAAAAACATAAAGCGTTAAAACAACAAAAAACATCGTTAATGATGTTAGAATTGTTCTTGATAGTGTGCTTGAAATTGCTTCATTAATGACCTCATTTGCATCCATTTTTTTGCCTTCAAGCATTTTTTCTCGGATTCTATCAAAAATAATAATGGTATCATTAATAGAATATCCAAGCAATGTAAGTAAAGCAGCGATAACCTCAAGATTTAAATCAATCTTAAAAATAATAACACTTGCTGCAGTAATAACAATATCATGCACAAGAGCAATAATAGAAGCAAGGGCAAAACGCCATTCATAGCGAAAGCTTACATATGCCATCATGGCTATTGTTGCTAAAATAAGTGATAATATTGCACTTTTACGCAACTCATCTCCAACTTTTGGACCCACTGTATCAAGCTTACGAATTGTAAAATCTCCACTCTTTGCTAATAATGTGTGCAATAAATTATCAATTTCATTAACATTGAGTGTTTCTTGAAATGGAATCTTAATAACAATTTCATTATCTGCACCAAATCTACTTACTTGAGCAACCTTAAAACGTTCATCAGTCGCTAACATTTTTCGTATTTCTGCCATAGGCGCTGTTTGTTGTGTATATTGTAATTGAGCGGTGCTACCACCAGCAAAATCAATACCCAAATTAAATCCTACACTAAAAAAGAGATATAATGAAACAAGCGTAAGAAAAGCAGAAACAATTAAACCATATTTACTCCAATGTATAAAATTAAAAACTTTATGTTGTTTAAAAATCTCCATTCATTATTTCCTTACATTACTTTTGTTTGCTGGCATTCTTTGTGTAGAATCAAGTTTAATGCCAAACCAAAATGCTGTATTTTTACTTTTTTCAATCCGCTCACCAAGCCACAAGTAGATTCCATGTGTGCCAATAATTGCAGTAACAATAGATGCTAATATACCAATACCTGTTGTAATTGCAAAGCCTTTTATTACACCTGTGCCATATATATAAAGCAACAAGGAAGCAATAAGCGAAGTAATATTCGCATCAAAAATTGCACGCGATGCATTCTCATATCCAACACGCAACGATTTGATAACACCCATACCAGCCCTAAGCCCCTCACGAATACGTTCATTAATAATAATATTCGCATCTACTGCCATACCAACCGTAAGCACAATACCAGCCATACCGGGCAATGTCAATGTTGCATTAAAAAGTGCCATAACCGCTATGATTAAAAAAAGATTAATAATCAAAGCAAGAGATGCAAAAACACCAGCCATAGCATAATAAACAATCATAAAACCTACAACCAAAATAAAACCAGCAACCAAAGCAATAACAGAAGCTTGTATAGAATCAGCACCAAGACTAGGACCGACAACGCGTTTTTCTATAACTTGAACAGGAGCAAGTAAAGCACCAGAACGCAATGCAATAGCTAAATCATAGGTTGCTTTTTCATCAAAATGACCAGTAATAATCCCACTACCACCACCAATACGTTGATTAATGCTTGGGGCAGAAATAATATGTTTATCAAGCACTATCGCTAATCTTTTTTTTACATTTCTTCCTGTAAAATCACCAAATATTTCAGCACCTTTAGAATCAAGCTGAAAACTTACTGCATCATTATTGTTTTCATCACGTGTTGCAACTGCTTTAACAATGGAATGCCCATCAAGAATAGGTATAGCCTTAAGTGGTAACTTTATGAGTCCATTTTCCGCATAAGGCAAAAGCACATCACCATAACGTGTAGCCTCCTCATCAGTAATAGTCTCACCATTCATCATACGTCTTGCTAAATCCTCATCAACTGCCATAAATTCAAGTTGTGCATTTTGTGAAATAAGTTTGATAAGACGCTTTTGCTCTTCTTCACTTTGGGCACCGGGCATCTCTACTCGGATTTGATTAATTCCCTCACGCAAAACATTTGGCTCTGTTAAACCAAAACCACTAAGACGATTACGAATAGTAAAGATAGTTTGATCAAGTGCATTCTTTTGCACTTTTTTTATGGCTTGCTCATCAAGAGTAATGCTAAATATATTGCCATTCTTATTCCATACTGCTCCATCAATTTTACTCATAATAGTATTAATATCTTCTTCTTTACTTAAATCAAACAATACAAAACTAATAGTATTGTTTTGCATTTTAAGTTTATTGATGAAAATATTACGCTTATCGGTTTGGTATTTTATCTCGCTAAGCATACTTACATATTGGTTATGCACTGCTTCATTAACATTAACATCAAGCAATAAGCTAAGCCCACCTTGCAAATCAAGCCCAAGCGTAATTTTCTTTTTATCTGTAAAAAACGGATATTGTGTAGAATCTTGAAAAAAAGAAGGAATACTAAAAAAGATACCAAAACAACATGCAAAAATAAAGGCTAAGAGACGATAATTAAAAGGCTTCTGTGCATTTGCGTGTATCTTTGCCATACTCTGCCTTCCTTATACTTTTTATTTTTTATCATTTTTATTTTTAGATTCTTCCTCTTCTTTAGAGCGGGTATTAGAATCTTCTTGTTCCAAAAGTTCATCAAGCTTATAGGCAACAAATTCCTTTGCCAATCTGACTTGATTATCACCTAATGTTACAATAAGAAATTTATCATCTTGTTTTATTACCTCGCATGCAAAACCACCATTAGTAACAATTTTATCCCCTCTTTTTAATGAAGAAACCATAGCAGCATGATTTTTTCTCTGTTGTTGTTGCGGACGATAAACAAGAAAATAAAACACTAAAATTAATACAGCTAAAGGCAAAAAACTTAGAAGTTCCTGCATAAAATTTCCTTTATATTCAAAAATAAAAATAGGATTCTAACATAAAAGTGTTAATTTTTTGTTTTTCCAGATAAAAGCAAGAATATAACTCCAATAATACATGAAGTGAGTGATGCAAGCAAAATAGTAATTTTTGATAATTCTTTTGCTTCTTGTATATCAAAAGCGAGTTCAGAAACAAAAAGCGACATAGTAAAACCAATACCAGCTAACATACCAGCACCTATGATATGTGCCCACGAAATTTCATCAGGTCGCTTTGCAATACCAAGCTTTTCACAAAGAAACGAAGCTAAAAAAATACCAATAGGTTTACCTATCACTAAGCCTAAGAAAACACCCAAGAAAATATGGTCTATGTGAAAGTTAAAATCAGATTGGATACTTACCCCAGCATTTGCAAAAGCAAAACAAGGCATAATGAAATATGCACTCCAAGGTTGCAAAAAGTGCTCTAATCGTAGCAATGGATTTTGCGTGTTGATTGCAACTTGTTGCACTTCTTGCACAAATTCAAGCTTATTATGATCTAGCAAAATAGAATCTTGCTTTATTGGCTCATTTTGATAATTTTTTACCCATACACCCATCTGGTCATAAAATGTTTGAAAGTCTTTTTTTGCTTTTACTGGTATGCAAAATGCCAAAATAACTGCCGCAATAGTTGCGTGGATACCGCTTGCATGGATAAAAAACCACAGCACAATACCCAAAAGAATATAAACAGTAAGGTATGTAATACCACGCATATTACATGATACTAACGCTAAAATAACAACTGCGGAAGCAAGTAGCCATAATGTATGGATAGAATCCCCATAAAACAATGCAATCACAACAATTGCACCCAAATCATCAACAACAGCAAGTGTAACTAAAAATACTTTGAGTGCAATAGGAATGCGTTTGCCAAGTATAAGCATAACACCAAGAGCAAAAGCAATATCAGTTGCCATTGGGATACCAAAACCATGACTAGAGGCGGTGCCAATATTTAAGGCATAATAAATTGCACCCGGCACAATCATACCGCCAAATGCAGCAATAGCAGGAAATGCGGCTTTTGAAAAAGAGTTTAACTCTCCAAAAAGCATTTCGCGTTTAATTTCTAGCCCAACAAGCAAAAAGAAAAATGACATTAAGACATCATTAATCCAAGTTTTCAATTCCATACCAACAAAATGTTCGCCATACTGAAACCCAAAAGGTGTTTCAAAAATAGTGTGATAAAGGTGTGATAAGGGAGAATTAGCAACGCAAAGTGCCATAATTGTGCTAATACCAAGAAAGATTCCACCAAAAGACTCGCTACGAATAAAATTTAATAAAACTTGTGTCATACGCATTATATTCCTTTGTCAATTATCAAAAAATCAGACTATTATAGTAAAAAATCTTAAAAGCATAATAACAACAATAAAATTTTTTGATTTTTTGTTGTAATTTTCATGTTATTACAACAATTTTACCTCTTCAATAATAGCACCAACTGCATTAAATTGTTTTGTATCATTTACACAATCTTACTTATTGGTTGGAATACGAATTGAATATTTAGCAATAAATTATGAATAAAAAAAATCTTATTAAAAATAAAATAAAGGGCAATTATTTATATTTTAGTGCAGTTTGCACACTTTTACCAAGTGTGCAAATAAACTTTGATTGTGGTATATCACCTTTTTGTTATTATATATTTGTAAGGCTAATTTCAAATCTGCTACTTGCATTTGTATAATATTTGTTAGCCCATATTGATTGACATCTTGTGGCTTTAAAATCTCAAGTGTTATGGCAGAATTGTAGCCTATATGGCTTGGTGATATAAAATTTAATTTATTGGAGATTTTGCAATTATTACTCATTTATATTCCCTATATTAGTATCTATCTTTTCAAATTTAAGGTTTTTTATATGAATAAACAACATCATCAAAGCAGCAACGACAAGAAGCATGGCAATAACCATTTTAACATAAAATTTATCCATATCTATGCCAATATATATAAACAAGTAAAAAAAGATAAGCATACATATGGTGCTAGTTGGTATAAGAACCATATATTGTGTCTTTTTTCTAAGTTTTTGTATCTTATATTGTGTTTCACACTTTGGACATTTAGCATTAGCTTGTTAAGCTTCTCGCTACATACTTCACATATATAATAGAACATTTTATCTCCTTAGTTATTTCATTACATTATAACAAAAAATATAAATTATTTCATACTCACAGCACGACAAGCTCCAATCTTTCATATCTATAAGTTAAAAATTATTTTGAAATTTATTTGTTTTCACTATATCAAATCAAAACAATACTAGCCTATCATTGTAAAACATAAAACTAATACTCTATCTAGAT
>JARHZY010000069.1 GCA_029264655.1 Helicobacter sp.
ATCACTTAATATCTCTTTTATGTTTAAGCTAGTATCATCTAGTATGCAACCTCTTGGTTTGAAGGCACTTAGATTTTCTTTTGTAAGATTGTCTAGGTTGCTTGGCATTTTTATAATGAGTGGAAAATTATACCCCACAAAATCACTTCTTTTTTCTATCCTTTTTAATAGGCTATCATAATGAAGTGTTGTGCCAACAATAATTACATTATAGCTTGGATTTAATCTGCTTGGGAGTTTTAATATTGCTTTGTTAAACCACTTATAAAGCTTATCTCTTTGGCTTTTAGATTCAATAATATATGCTGTTATTCTGCATATATCTATATTTTTAAAATCCATTATTTCTAAAAAAGATATGTTATTGAACTTAAAAATAAAAAACTATATTATAAAAATAATAAAAAAGATGGTATTGAAAAAAGGCTATTATGAAAATGGGAATCTTTAGATAGAAGCACTAGCGAAAAATGATGGAATACAAGGGGAAGTAAGATTCTATCTTAATAATAAGCAACTCCTAGCAATAATCACATATAAAGATAGTAAGGCAATAAAAGGAAAATGTGTTAATAATAAAAAACTTGATAATAACACACTAGAATCTATAAACAATATAATATTACAAGAAAATATAACCGAAGTATTAAAAAAGAATATTGCAAGTAGTATATCATAAAGAAGCTATCAGTAAAAGCATCTTAATAGCAATAATCTTAGATTAAACAAAAGCCTTAATACATATTAAAAAGTATATATGATGAAAACAATGATAGATATAAATTGCTTCCAAGTAAAAAGCTTGCTTTATCCTTGTTCTTCAATATCAATGAGTGAGAAAACATGTGTTTTAGATTCTATTGCTTTGCGCTCTTTGGTTTCTGCAAATTCACAAAGATTAATTAAACATGATAACTCAATGCATTTTGCTTCAAGTTTTCCAATAAGCTCTAATGCTGCGTTTGCAGTGCCACCAGTTGCTATCAAATCATCAACAAGAATCACATTGACGCCTTTTAAACCTGCAAATGCATCTTCTTTTATTTCTATAGAATCTTTTCCATATTCAAGCATATAGCTTTGCGAAAGCACTTTACCCGGTAATTTACCTTTCTTGCGAATTGGCACAAATCCCGCATTTAATGCAAATGCTAGAGCAGAACCAAGCATAAAACCCCTTGCTTCAATGCCAACTACATATTCTACATGGTATGCTTGGTATCTATGGGCTAACATTTGAATATATTCATAAAAAAGCTTACCATTATGTAAGAACGTTGTAATATCTTTAAATAAGATTCCCTTTTTTGGAAAATCAGGAATATTGGTAATAGCTTGCTCAATCTCTTCACGCAATGTGGGTTTATGTTTTGCCATTTTTACATCAGTGTTGTTTGCAGAATCTTCAAGCAATAAATCTTCTTCGCTAAAGGCATTAATTGGCTTTTCAACCTCATTTGATTTCTTTTTTACCATACTCGGTGCTTTCACAAAATTTAATCGAAAATGCATTATACTTCCTTTCAATGATATAGAAAAGCAAAAATTATAACAATGCTTCTATTTTTTGCTCTAAATCTTTGATACGACTTTTATAGTTATCAGTTTCTATACGATATTGCGAATTTCTTTGTTTCAATGTTTTAACTTCGCTTTTCAAGGAGTTAAGTTCTTTTGTTAATATATCGATATTACCAAGTGCTCGTTGCAATGAAAGTTGGTGTTTTTGAATTAAAACTTCTGTTTCCACAAGAGTATAACGCATATGTGAAGACTCTTTACGCTCTTTTTGTGCAATGCTTTTATAATAAAAAGCAGCCACAACCATAAACAATACAAAAAGAATAAAGATAGTCAATGCAAACCAAGTAACCAATTCATTCATTATTGCTCCTTTGCGGATGTGAGTTTTGCTACTCTTATAGCGTGTCTGCCACCTTCAAACTTCTCATTTAAAAAAGCAGCAACGATTGCTTCAGCAACCCCTGCACCTGTTACTCTTTCACCCAAACACAGCACATTTGCATTATTATGTTTGCGTGCAACAGCTGCCATATATGGATCAAAGCATAATGCAGCACGAATAGCATGATACCTATTAGCAGCAATACTCATTCCAATTCCACTACCACAAATTAATATACCGCGATGCTTATCTACATCTTCCAATATTTTTTGGCATAAAATTTGTGCCATATCTGGATAATCTACACTTTCATCAATATGCACGCCTAAATCTTTAAATACTATATCATGTTGTTTGCAATATTTTATTACAACTTGTTTGAGTTTTAAGCCTGCGTGGTCATTTGCTATAAATAACATGTATTTTCCTTTGTCAATTAAAGTTTCAAAAAGAATAGAAGCACATTTTTCATAATCCATAATATTACTTCTTGTGTTGGAGGAAGTAATAAAACAATAATGATTAAAATCATACCATATTTTTCAAGATTATTATACCATCTTGCAAAGAAGCTAGTTTGAAAATAAAGTCCAAGATATGCTAATATAAGAGCACCATTAAGTGGCGGAATAGGCAATAAATTAAATATGGCAAGCATAATATTGACTTGCAATACGATAAAAAGGAATTGCATAACAAGTCCTTTAGTTTGAATAAATCCATAATCTAAGCCAAGTCGCAAAATAGCAACAGCACACAATGCAACAAGAAAATTAAAAAATGTGCCCGACAAAGCAACATAAAGACAACCCTTATAACCTGTTTTATGTTGGATATTTTCATAGTTGATTGGCATTGGTTTTGCATAACCAAATATAAAATTTGCCCCTAAAATAATTAATGTAAATGGGATAATGAAAGTGCCAAACAAATCAATATGCTTCAATGGATTTAGTGTTATTCTTTGGTGTTGTTTGGGTGTATCATCACCATAACGCAATGCCATTAAACCAAATAAAATTTCTCTACCAATAGCACCCAATAAAAGTGCAAAAATATAAAATCCAATAACAAGGCTTACTTCAATTATACTCAAATCGTCCATATATTACCCTATAGGTTTTACTTTATCTCATAAATTATCTTTGGCAGTTATGATTTTCATAATAGCGACATTCACCATCAAATTGTTTTGCTTCTTTCTGTAAAGTTTCTATATTTTTAAACATGCGTTGCCAACGCACTTTATAGCGATTAATAGAATCATTTGCTTCAGATTCTATACTATCAGCTAATGTAATACTAAAATAAGTAAACCATGGTTGTCCGACTATGCGACTATAATCAACAACACCCCAAAATCTAGAATCTTCACTATTATCGCGATTATCCCCAACCATAAAAAAGGAATCTTTAGCAATTTCTTTATAAAAAAATGCAGGTGTTCCATCTTCAAACACTAAACGCATAGCTACACCATTACCATTTGGCATAGTATTTTCCATACCTCCAATAAAAGCACGATTAAGCATTGCATCATAGCTTTGGAAAGGTGTTATTCTATAGTCTTTTTCTCCATAATGAATACCAATATATTCACGAGCATAAGGCTCTTTCACATATGTTTCATTAAAAAATTCTTTTGTTTCATAGCCTTTAAAATATTCATCAATATAAGAATCTCCTTCAAATGGTCGTAAATACATTCCATCTGGAGCAAATACAACTTTATCGCCACCAATAGCAAAATTTCTTTTAATATAATATGTTTTGTCATCACCGGGTGGATTAAATACAACTAAATCACCGCGTTTTGGTCGCTTGCCCTCAATAAGATGCCTATTATTATGAAAATCCGGAAATATTGGAATCTCAAGCCATGGAATCTTGGGAATAGTTAAACCATATGAATATTTTTTCACAAACATCATATCGCCTTCATAAAGCGAACCAACCATAGAACGGCTTGGAATAATAAAACCCTGACCAACAAAAAAAACTAAACATAATACAATAATGATGGCACCTGTCCAACTTGAAACAAAATTACCAATCCATTTTAGAATCTTCATATATGCCCTTGTATAATCTGAAATCTCTTTTAAAATAAAGCTCTAGTTACTCTAATTTTACTATCAATTCTTTAATATTTCTTAATATTTAGCATTTTTCTTAATGTGTTCATTGTAGATTGCATGCAACAATAAGTTTTTTTATGAATATATCTAATGAGATCCATTATAGAACAACATTAGCCAAGCAATACTATATATTTCATATATTCTCTTATTAAGTTGAAATATTTGTAAGTAAAAATATTAAAATCATAAAAATGTTTATAGCAGAAAGTTAAGAATGTGCAATATTGTAAATCCAGAAAAGATATAGCAAAGGTTTTTATTCTATAAATAGGGATATGTTATATATTGCCTTTATTTATAATGTTTTTGGTAACAAAAAATTAATGATATAAGCTATTTACTTTTCAGTCTTTTAAGAATTTAAGAAAATGAAGTATTAAAAACGATTTTCAAACCTTTCAGAATCTCAAACAGGCAATATATCTTAATACAAATAAATATTATATATTTTGATATTTTTATAAGCTACGAAAATCTACTCATTTATGCGAGGTTTGTATAGACAGCTTGCACATCATCATCATCTTCAATTTTATCAAGTAGCTTATCTAATTCTTGCATTTGCTCTTCTGTTAATGTAATAGGACTTGTAGGAATACGTACAAGTTTTGCAGATTTTACTTCAATTTGCAATTGTTCTAGTCCAAGTGCTAATGCACCAAAATCTTCATATTTTGAATAAGCAAGATAACCATCATTTTCTCCATTTTTTTCTAACGAATCAAGCCCACAATCAATTAAAGCAAGCTCTATCTCATCTTTATTGCTTTCATCAAAGATAATCTGAAACTCACCCTTACGCTCAAACATAAAATCAATAGCTCCATTTGTTAATAAGCTTGCATTTGGGGTTTTATTAAAATAGCTTTTTATGTTTGCCACCGTTCTTGTAGAATTATCGGTAGCACATTCAATGAAAATCAGCACACCATTAGCAGCTTTACCTTCATAGCTCACTTCTTCAAAATGCCCATCTTTACCACTTGCTCGTTTAATTGCAGCATCAATATTATCCTTTGGCATATTTTGTGCTTTTGCATTGGCAATAGCAGTGCGTAATTTTGCATTCATTTCAGGGTCTAAACCACCTTCTTTTGCAGCGATTGTAATAGCTGTTGCAAGCTTTGGAAAAATTTTACTCATTTTACCCCATCGCTTTTCTTTGGCAGCTCTGCGGTATTCAAAGGCTCTTCCCATAACCTCATCTCCTTGCGTCTATACAGTTAAAATAAAGATATATTATAACATATACATTTAAATAGTTATTAAGATTTTCACTATACTCTTTAGTGCTATATTATAGAGTGCAAGATATTATAAAAAAGACAAAACAAATAATGATATAGAATAATATAATCCAAAATTTAGAGATATTGCAGTAAGGAAGTAACATAATTAAAATTATGTAATATAGAATAAATAAATATAAGGATAGTATAGAATAGTATCGAAAGTTATAGCAAATAATAAGCTAAAAACTATCTATTTATAACAATAAGTAATCTCTAACAAGAGCGACAAAATTGCATTGATGGAAGGTATTGCTTACCAAAAAATAAATACAAGCGTGCATTATCACTCAAATATTTATTTTTAGCCTCTTGATTGCATTAAAAATATAAAAACACGATATTTA
Source organism: Helicobacter sp. (assembly GCA_029264655.1). Lineage (GTDB taxonomy): Bacteria > Campylobacterota > Campylobacteria > Campylobacterales > Helicobacteraceae > Helicobacter_A. The sequence continues at coordinate 5,684 of JARHZY010000069.1, forward strand.
TGTTATAACCAAACAATATACTTAAAAATATGATAACTATGGCAATGTTTTTCAGTATATATTGATAGTTTTTTATTTTTATTAACACAACAAAAATTATTTTTTTGTTTTTGCGAGCTTTAATTGATAATCATTGTCGCTTATTCTTTGCACCTTTTCCTTTAATGATGGTTTAGGGTATCGTCTCACATAAAGTGTATATTCTCCCTGTAAATCCATTGATAATTCATAAGAATATTTTGTTTGCAAATCATAAAAAGTATAACCTATAAGATTTTTTGAAACAGAGCCAACAATAGGCTGACCACCATCAACAACAATTGTTTTGCCATTTCTTTTACTTGTTTGATTATAAGTAACGCTTGTGCAAGTGGTGCTTTGTTCAGGACATCTTGAACTAATCCAAATTAAATAACTATCACTCTCAAACCCAGCTCCTGCATGACTTAAAACCATGCTTACACACATTGCCATTAATATTTTAAAACGCATAAAAACCTCCGAAATTCAATCTTTGACTATAAGCATAAAATATACCTAAACACCACCAGAATCTCCTATACTCGTATGATTCTATTTTTTGCACTTGTTAGCGTATTTTGCAAAAGTGAAGCAATAGTCATTGGACCAACACCACCGGGCACAGGAGTAATATAAGAGCAATGCGTATGAAGATTCTCAAAATCAGCATCACCGACAAGCTTACCATTTTCTAATCTATTGATACCAATATCTACGATAATAGCACCTTCTTTTACCATATCTTTTGTAATAAGGTTTGGTTTGCCAACACCAACGCATATAATATCTGCATTTTTTGTATAAAAACTCAAATCTTTTGTGAGTATATGACAAATACTAATAGTTGCTCCCGCATTAAGCATTAATGCAGCAAGCGGTTTCCCAACAATATTGCTAGCACCAATAATACATACATCTTTACCTTTAATATCAATATTATAATGCCGCAATAATGTCATAACGCCAAGTGGGGTAGCTGGCACAAAACCACGCAAACCACTATGCAATTTACCGCTATTTTGCGTATGGAATCCATCAACATCTTTATGGGGGGCAATCATTTCAAGAATCTCTGAAGCATTAATATGTTGAGGTAGGGGTAGTTGCACTAAGATTCCATCAATTTGTTCATTATTATTTAAACTATGAATAGTTTGTAAAAGGTCTTGTTCGCTTGTGCTTATTGGCATTTCATAGAGAATAGAAGTAATACCAACACGTTTGCATGCTTTTGCTTTCATTGTTACATAAGTTTGGCTTGCACTATCATTACCCACTAGAATAACTGCAAGACTAGGCACAATACCTTTGATTGCAAGCTCTTGTGTTTCCCTTATAATATCTTCTTCAATCTTACTAGCAAGTTTTTTACCATCCATAAGCACCATATTTATCCTTTTTATGTGAATACAATAATTATTAACGAAAAGATTCTAGCATATTTTGATTATATTGTGCAACATACTCTTTTATATTCTTTCGCACTTATTCATAATATTATGTTTAAAAAATCTGTAAATATGTTTGCTATAAGATACATGTTACTATTATCATTTATATACCACACTCGTATTGCCACCCTTATTATTTCCTTTGCATATAAACACAATAAAACCATGTATTTAAGGTATCTCCAATAATCAAAACGCATTGTCTATTAAATCTTCTTGGAATATATCCATATTGTCTTTGCATTTATATCCAAAATAACACATCAATAATATTATATTCTAATTTATTGATATACAAACTTTCATTATTTGTCAATACTTTGCTATTGCTAGATAATAAAAATTCCTTATAATCTTGTGGAAGTTTTAATAAAAAATTATTCTTTATTTTTTAGCACATAGATTTGAATATCATTGCTATACCATTAACTAGCCCTCTCACTTGGATAGATATTTTATCTTTATATAAACTGCTTTAATGATTTTTCTATGGTATTTATATAGTATTATTTACTTAAATATGTAACATTTTTATACATAATCTCATACACAAAATACATGCAATTTTACTTTTAGTAATTATTGTCTTAAGAAAAAACAATAAAAAGTTTGCCTTATTAACTTAATTAAAAGATAATAAAGCATTTTTAAATTTTAGACTAAGGATTGGCAATGACTTATCAAGAAGCACATGAGATTTTTCAGTTACCATTTATGGAGCTACTTTACAAAGCACACACACTACATAGAGAGTATTTTAACCCAAATGCATTACAAACAAGCACATTGCTTAGTGTCAAAACAGGAGCTTGCACTGAAAATTGCTCTTATTGCGCACAATCAGCACATTACAAAACAGGCACACAAAAAGAAAGCATGCTTGATAAGGAACAGATTCTAAAATATGCAAAAGCCGCCAAAGATAAAGGAAGCTCGCGTTTTTGCATGGGTGCATCAGGACGAAGTCCAAGCGATAAAGATCTTGAAGTGCTTTGCGATGTAATTGGCGAAGTTAAAAATCTTGGTATGGAGACATGCGTAACATTAGGACTACTTGATGAAAATCAAGCACAAAAACTAAAAGATTCTGGATTAGATTTTTATAACCATAATATCGATACTTCAAGAGAGTATTATAGCAATGTTATCACGACAAGGACATTTGAAGATAGATTAAATACAATTAAAAATGTGCGGGATGCAGGGTTGAAAATTTGTGTTGGCGGTATTTTAGGTATGGGAGAAAGCAATGATGATAGGATTAATATGCTTGTGTTGCTAGCAAATCTCCCAACACCACCAGAATCTATACCAATCAACCAACTTGTGCGTATTCCGGGAACACCGCTAGCAAATGGCGAAGAGCTTGATTGTTTTGATTTCGTGCGTATTATTGCATTGGCACGTATTTTAATGCCACAATCATATATACGATTATCAGCAGGTAGAGCACAAATGGATGATTCATTGCAGGCATTATGTTTCTTTGCAGGGGCAAATTCAGTCTTTTATGGTGATAGACTATTAACTACAGAAAATGCAGCACCAAGCCGCGATGATATGTTATTTGCAAGGCTTAATCTCTCTAAAGAAATATTTATTGAATCAAAAGCATGATATTACTTGATTATAATATCTCTAAGGGTTTTATCACAAAAAATAGAATAGCCAAATAGAAAAATGCTAAATGCAAGAATTAAGTAATTTATGAAATACATGGCATTTGGCTAACGATAATTATAAATGATAGCATAAATACCATAATATAGATAAGCTATGTATTCTAATGTTAGATTCTATATGTTATTTTTGTAATTACATGATTAAAAATAGTCTTAGTTATTTCTAATGGCATACAACATAAAAATCACCTTAATAGAAACAATAGGTTTTAGTGTTAGCTTTTTTGCTAAAAGCAATAAAATTATATACTACTTGATAAAAAATAACATTTTTATGCTAAAGTAGGCAGTCTTAAAAATCAAAACACAAATAAAGCATATTGTTATTAGATAGCAACTATACACATTTTACAAGGAAATCATTATAATGCAATACAAACTATACAATAAAAAGAAATTCTATATTTTCATTATCTTATTATATACATGTATTTTTCTTTTTTATACTGCTTGCACAGATAAAGAGCAAAAACAGCAGGATACACCAACTACAAAAACCACCAAATCTACACCTGAAAGCAACGAACTTACACTAATAATGGGTGGCGATGCTCTTTTACATGCCCCAGTGTATAATGATGCAAAATATAAATTACCATTGCAAGATACAACAAAACCTATAACAAAAACAGCATTTGGCTATAATTTTAATAAAATGTTTATACATATCGCTCCAATTATTGCTCAATATGATTTAGCATTTTATAACCAAGAAACAATATTGGGTGGTAAAGAAATGGGATTAAGCAGTTACCCAACTTTTAATTCACCACAAGAATTTGGTGATTGCATGGTAAATATGGGTTTTAATCTTGTTTCACTTGCAAATAACCATACACTTGATCGTGGTGAGCAAGCCATTATAAATTCATTAACATATTGGCAGAATCAATCCGTGCTTACTGCGGGAAGCTATAGAAGTTTTGAAGATAGAAATACACCAAGAATTTATAAAAAAAATGGAATAACTTATGCATTACTTGCCTATACTTATGGCACAAATGGCATAGCTATTCCAAAAGGTAAAGAATATCTTGTTAATGTTTATACCAAAACAATGTTAGCAAATGATATAGCAAATATACGCGATAAGGTAGATTTATTAATTGTTTCAATGCATTGGGGCGATGAATATGTATTCCAACCCAATGCCGAACAACAAGATTTAGCACATTATCTTGCAGAACTTGGTGTAAATATCGTAATTGGCAACCATCCACATGTTGTACAACCTATTGAGTGGATAAACAATACACTTGTCATTTATGCACTTGGCAATATGATTTCTGCTCAAAGAGGACTGCAAAAACGTATCGGAATGCTTGCAGGCATTAAAGTAAAAAAAGATTCTCAAAATGGACAAATAAGTTTGCATGATTTACATGCAAATCTTATTTATACTTATTATAATAATAAAATAAAAGATTTCCAAATTTACCCTTTTACAAAACTAAACGATACAATTTTACCCAATTATAAACAAATTTATCATGATTATTTGCAAGTAGTTACACAAAAAGACAAAGCACATCTAATACGCACAATACCACTTTTATAATATGTGTTAAAGATTATCATATAAGAACTTTTGCTATAATAGTATGGCATAAAAAATTTTATGGTGTGGGTATTATTAAGCACAATAATCCAATAATGGAAAAATATTATATAGAATATCCACACAACGCAAATAGTTTAGTTTTATTAATAGAAAAAAAGGAATACTATGCAAGACACAGCCTTAGGATATACACAACATGACACAACGCAACATAATGTGGAGTTGCTCTCACCTGCTGGGAATCTTACAAAACTAAAAATTGCATTGCAATATGGAGCTGATGCGGTATATGGTAGTGTTAGCCATTTTTCTTTACGCAATCGTGCAAGCAAGAATTTTACTTATGAAGATTTTCAAAAAGGTATTGCCTATGCACATAGCCTACATAAAAAAGTTTATGTTACCATTAATGGTTTTCCATTTAATTCGCAAATAGAATCTTTGCAAACACATATTGCAAAAATGCGTGATTTACAACCTGATGCATTTATTGTGGCAGCACCCGGTGTTGTGCGGCTTGTTAAAAGTATTGCTCCAAATATTCCAATCCATCTTTCCACCCAAGCAAATGTGCTTAATGTGCTTGATGCAGGTGTTTATTATGATATGGGGGTAAAACGTATTGTTGCAGCAAGGGAAATAAGCCTTAGTGATTGTGAGGCAATAAAACGAACTTTACCCGATTTAGAACTTGAGATTTTTGTGCATGGAAGTATGTGTTTTGCGTTTTCGGGACGTTGCTTAATTTCAGCATTACAGCATGGACGTGTGCCTAATCGTGGGAGTTGTGCAAATGACTGCCGTTTTGATTATGAATATTTTGTGCGTGATAATGCAAGTGGGAATCTCATTGCTTTTAATCCGCATGAGTTTTATGTAAAAAACCCAGATAATAATGTTTTTTTGCGTTTGCAAGAAGAAGAGGGTATTGGCACGCATATTTTTAATGCAAAAGATTTAAATCTTGCAAGCCATTTACATCAGATATTGCAATCAGGTGTCATTGATGCATTAAAAATTGAGGGACGCACAAAAAGCACATATTATGCAGGTATTACAGCCCGCACATACCGCCTTGCTATACAAGATTATACAGAAAAAATATCACGACCAACACTTTATCAATATGAATTGCATACTTTAAAAAATCGCGGTTTTACTGATGGATATATTATACACCGCCCATTTGTGCGTCTTGATACACAAAACCATATTACTGCAATGAGTGAAGGAAGTTATCAAGTATGTGCTGAAGTCGATGAAAGCGGGCTTTACTGCTTTTGCAAGCATACAATACGAAAGGGTGATTTACTTGAAATTATTGCCCCTTTACATTATTATCCAAATACACAATTTAGCACACAATCACATGCAGTTATAAAGCAAGATTCTACACAAACCACAGAGTCTTTATTGCATAATGATACCCTGCAGACTGAAAATATACAAGATTCTATAACTATCGAGAGCATAGCATCCACACAGCTTACAGAACAAAGTAATGCTTATGGTATTATTTGCTGTATTGATGGGCGGTATTATTTACGACTGCATAGAATCTTGTTGCAAAATGGTAAAGAGCTTGAAGCAATACATAGTGGCAATACAAACCCTATCACACTTCCTTTTAAATTACCACCTTTTAGTTTCTTACGCGTGCAACTACAAGAACAAAAAATACATGGACAATAAAGCGTGGTTGAAACTTGTTTTCAAACCCAACTTGTTTATAGATAAATTTAAGTATATTATCTATAATTTTCTTATAGAAGGCTTACTATATTTTGAAACAAAGCAAACAAGAAAAAAGATATAAAAGCATATCCGCAAACTCTGTAAATTATGTGCTTTCAAGCATATAATTATACAATATAGTATTTAGGCTTATATTTATATATCTTGTATAACCTATAAAAAGCTATCATTGTTGTTATATAAAATACATAACTCTAAAAGACAATGCTTTATCAAATCAAAGTTTTAATAATGGCATTTGCAAGCCTTCATAGAGTGCTTGATAGGTTTCCTCACCCTTAAGGGCTTTTACTATTGCCAAACCAAAAAGAATGGCAGTTGCAGGTCCAGCAGAAGTAATGATATTCTCTCTTACTACTACAGCTTCATGCAATCTTTTTGCATTTATACCTTCTTCACAACCCGGATAACATGTAAATTCATCAGATAATACACCAGCTTTATGGAGGACAATTGGCGATGCACAAATAGCTGCTACAATTTTTCTTTTTGCATGTAACTCTTGAATAATCTGTAAAATTTTTGGGCTATTTGCAAGATTTTGCATACCTTCAAAACCACCAGCAAGTGCAATACCATCAAGCTTTTCTGAATCTATATTATCAAGCCCAATTTCTGCTTTTATTTCTATGCTATTAGCACCTTTTACATTACAAGCACCTTGTAATCCTGCTACAAGCACCTCTACACCAGCACGTCTTAACACATCGACTATCCCAATAAACTCTGCTTCTTCAAAACCTTGTGCCAATGGCACTAATATACTTTTCATGGAATCTCCTTACTATAAAATAAATTACACTTTATCAGAAAACAATCAAGGTTTTGATAATATTTGTTTAAAATAAATGATAGAATGGGAGTTAGAAAATTTTATTTTATGATTTGTTTTGCTAAAATATTGATTTATTGTATAGTGTTAGATTGTTTTGATATATTATAAATATAGGAGTTTTAAAGATTGAATATTAAACAATGGTTGGCTTCTCACTTTTAAAGAAAACACAATATTGATACACATTTAGAACCTATGCTTTATTGACTTTTACAATAACACTTATTTTGTTTTTGTATATAATTTTATTTATTGTTTGCCAGTGAATTATATATGCACTGACTATATAAACTATCTTCATTATAAGATATAGCACATAAAAGTTTCATAACTCTCACTTCATTTGAAAGAGAAGTTAGCGACCATTTTCATTTTTTATTTTTGCGTTTAGATTCCATTTTTATCATCTTAGGGTAAGTTTAAAAAGCAGAAACTATAACACATTAATTAAAATTAGTTTATATATAAAAATAGTTCCGCTAGAATCTGATTGCAAGTATAAATTATGCTATTAGATAGTTATAACTACTATTTATTAAGAACATATATTGCTTAATATAATTTGTATAAAAAATACAATAAATTTAAAATGTATAGAATAATTATAATTCCATTGCACGTTCTTTTGCTAAGTTTTCCACCTCTGCAACAAATCTATCTACAATATGCTCTTCACTCATTTTTGCAAGCACTTTACCACCTTTAATAATATGCCCTATTTTATTCCCAAATGCAATAGCAATATCTGCATGTTTAGCCTCACCAAGTGCATTAACAGCACATCCCATAACACTTACTTGCAAAGGTGTCTTAATATGGGCTAATCTTTGCTCCACTTGTTTAATAGCACTCACTAAATCTGCTTGTATGCGTCCGCATGTCGGACATGATATAATTGTGATACCTTCCTTTTGTCTTCCAGAATAACGCAAAATACTCTTTGCTAATTTAATTTCTTCTTCAAGCTCACCTGTAATAGAGCAACGCATAGTATCACCAATACCTTGCATAAGGAGATTCCCTAAAGCTATAGAACTTTTTATCATAGAATGGTAAAGAGTCCCAGCCTCTGTAACACCCAAATGGAATGGATAAGGCACTAAAGGGCGTAAAAGCTCATAAGCCTCTATTGTGCGTGGTGCATCACTTGCTTTTAAAGATACCTTAATATTTGTAAAACCAAAATCTTCTAAAAGTTTAATATTGTATAATGCAGATTCTACCATGCCTTTTGGAGTTGCACCATATTTTTGTTCAAATTCCTTTTCTAAGCTCCCCCCATTAACACCTATGCGTATAGGAATATTGCGTGCATTACAAGCTTTTACTACTTCGCGTATTTTTTCCTTTGAGCCTATATTACCCGGATTAATGCGTATGCAATCCATTGTTTCAGCTGCAATTAAAGCAAGTTTATATTTGAAGTGAATATCTGCAATAAGAGGCAAACTTGTCATATTTTTTAATGTTTTTAAGGCATGGGCATCTTCTTCTGTGAGCACAGCTAAACGCACTATATCAGCACCCGCGAGTTGCAATCTATCGAGTTGTGCTTTTGTTGCTTCAATATTATGTGTTTTACTAAAAGTCATACTTTGCACGCTAATTGGTGCATCGCCACCAACTGCAACATGACCAACATAAATTTGTTTTGTAGGATAACGTGGTTTGATTTTATTACTTTGCATTATAATCCCTTTTGTGAAAATATTATTCTTTAAAACAATACAATTCTAGCATATTTTTTGCAGATTTACTTTTATAATAGCATTCTGAACTCATTTTTATGGAATCTCTTTTGCTTGTTTTTGCATAAATGTTGAGTTTCTCTGCAAAGGTTTATAGATGGCTATTTCAAATTTATCTCAAGATAAAGGTGAGCAATATGAAAGATTGGTGGCAAAATATTATCGCAATAATGGTTATGTTGTTTTTAAAAATAGCACAAAAGGAAAAATGGGCGATGAAGGCTTAGATTTGATTGCTTTTAGCCAAAAAGAAAATATAACACTTTTAATGCAATGCAAAAATCAAGATCCAACAAAAACCGCCTATTATCTAAAGAAAGAAGATGTAGAGCATTATATTAAAAAATTTGATGAGCATAAGAAATACAATCTTACTTATCCTAAAGATCATAGTGTGCGTGGTGTTTTTGTCATTGCTTCTAAATGTATTGATAAAGAGGCTTATGCATATATTAAAAATTATAAAAAAACGCCCATTGATATTATTGTGTTAGCAATTACTGATGATGGAGAATCAGTATATCCCATACAAACACAAGCAAAAAATCAAAAGCACACAAATAGCACCAATGGTAATACATATATATCAAAAGAGATGAAACGAGATAATCAGCTAATAAAATAATATATTTATAGTGTTGTAAAAAGATATTGCTAAGGATTTTAAATAATAAAGATAATAAAATGCAGGAAATTTGCTATGGATTCAGAAAAATTAGACAATATAGGAGATGAAGCAATGGCGGGAAAAATTATGAGTATTGGCATAATATTGAAAGTTTTTAGTGGCATTATTTTTGATAAGATGATAACATCGCCAATAAAGTTTGCACGCATTACTAAATTAAGTTTCAAACTCAAAAAAGACATACAGCAGATTCAGACTACACAAGATAATGCTATTAAACTTGATAGCACAATATCACTCATTGCTACAATACTTGCATACCGCCACACAAATCCGCAGGAAATGGATATGGTATTTGATTTGCTTGAAGAAGTTATACAAAAATATAATGCGAATCCAGATATAAAACAAGAAATATTAAAACTTATGGAAAAAAATGCCACAAAATAACTACATAGTGCTAACTTTATTTTTGCCAAATTTTTTATATAATGGTGTATTATGCTATATAACAAGATGAAAGCAATTGTGCTTGGTATAAGTGGTGGAAGTTGTCTTGAATTAAGCCTACATTTTATAAAGCATTTTCCAAAAGATCGCATGCTTTATGTTGTGCCAAGCCGCAATGCTTTAATACTTTGTCGTGCTGAAAAACAACAGAATCTAAAAAATCTTATCAAAGCGGTCCGCACACAAAATATAGCTATCCATGATTCGATAGCAAGCCCTTTAGCAAGTGGGAGTTTTTATTTTGAATCATGTATTATTCTCCCAACAAGCAGTAATACGCTTGCATGCATTGCAAATGGCTTGCAAGATAATCTACTGACGCGTATAGCGGCTGTATGTCTTAAGGAAAAACGCAAACTTATACTTGGTGTGCGAGAAATGCCCCTGAATGCTATTTTGCTAGAAAACATGGCACGACTTGCTACTATTGGCGTATGTATTGCACCACCAATTCCCGGTTATTATAGTGGCATTTGTGATTTAGAATCTTTACATAACTTTTTAATCGGTAAATACTTTGATCTCTTGGATATACCACATGAGCTTTTTATGCGATGGAATGGGTGTTAAGGCATAAATAACTATGGCTATTTTTTCTATGATAATATCAAATTAGATTCTATAAAAGTTTGCCCTTATGCCAATATAAAAAATACGAAAGACAATAAATTAAAATTTAGCGTAATCACTATCATCTAAATTCTCTTTATTACGCCTTAACACCCTTAGAATATAAGTTCTACATTTCAATATATTATAAACATATTTAAAAAATAAAAGTAATTAGCATAAATATAGATAACTTAAAAAAGAATGCTTGTAATACACTATACTACAGAATTTCACAAAACAAAAAGAGTAGTCTTGCAATGAAAAATAAATGAGGGATATTACTATCATCTTATTACTTCATTTACAATTAAAGTTATTGCTAATAATAAAGTAATATATGAGATAAGAAAGTATATATAATTATATTAAGCGAGACTATAATAAGTAGTTTTAAGAGATAAACTACTATTGCCAAGCTTATTTATTGCTTATAAACACGATTTTATTTATATCTTATAAATATTGAGAAAATATACTTACTCTGCAATCTTTCTCCCAATATACTCACCGATATACATACCTGCAACACTACCCACTAATACACCAATGCCCGGTAGCATTACGCTACCAAGCAATGCACATCCACGTGCCACCATAAAGCCACCAACAATACCTCCAGCATTTTTCCTTATAGTATGCAAACATTCTCTTTGCGTAATTGTGCCTTTTTGCCATTTCATAATATCATTTGCTGATTGCAGCATAAGCTGCATGCTAAGTTGTGCTATAGTGCCACCACATTTTTTTGCAATACTCAAGCAACTTTTACTATTTTGCTGCTTGAGTATTGTGGGCAACATAGCTTTATTTATTTGTGCTTTTGCAATATATTTTGCTCCTTCTTTACAGGCATTGAATGTGCCATGCAAGACAGCATGTTGCAGGGCTTTTGTATGCCCTTGTGATTTTTTCTCATCATAGTATGTTAAAATTGTTGCTATACCACCAGCTACACACGCAAGGATACTTGCATTTTTATAAGTATCAAATGATTTTATATGTTGTTTAACATGTGGGGTAAGCGGATGCATTTTTACATGATTGCCGCATTGTTTTACTTGCATATCTGCTCCTTTACATTTTATATGTTTATTATAGTGTGATTTTCCAAATCATAATATTATAAGGCATATAATTGCTTGCCTTATACAATGGATAATTATATTTTTTTTAGAATCTAAAATTTTGTATAGATTTCATGATTGTAACAATAATTTTGTCATTTTATGGCATTATTTAATTTTATTTATTATTAGAGGTATATATGTGGAGAAGCACATCATTATTTATCCAAATTAGCATTTTATTTGCTTTTGCTTTTGCAAGTTTTTTAGCAGTTGCGTTATTTTATGTAAAAATCCAACCCGGATTAGAAAGCATCAAACAATACAATGTAATTGTGGGAGCGATTGGCAAAATGCGTCAATACCATGCAAGTATGGATGGCATACGCAGTTTTCTTGAAGAAGAAAATTTTCGTGAAGTACCCATTACAGATTCTATACGAGAAAAAATAAAAGATGAACAACCACCTCATGCAGGTAGCTTTAGTGTAAGCATTATTCAAGATGGCAATGATATTTTTATTGCATTGCGGACTATGCAAGATTTTATTGTATATCAAGATCCTATTGCTTTTAATTGGACAAAATACCATATGATTACACTCATTGGGGCACTTATTCTTGTTGTGATATATATTACATTAATGAAGCGACTAATGCCACTTAATCATATTAAACAAGAAATTGCAACAATGGCAAATGCCAATGAAATCCGACCAATTACTTCAGGTGCTAAGAACTATGATGAGATAGGTGAGTTGGTGCGTGTATTTAATAATTCTGTCGCAAAACTTAATGCAGTTAGTGAAGCACGCACGCTTTTTTTACGCTCTATTATGCATGAACTTAAAACGCCAATTACAAAAGGACGCATTGTCGCTGAAATGGTGGTAGATGACAAACAAAAACAACGATTATGCGGTGTATTTGAACGGCTAAATGCACTCATTGATGAGTTTGCAAAAATAGAACAATTAGCAAGCAAAAACTATATGACTAAAAAAACCCAAATTCCACTATATGATATTGTGTTGGAAGCAATGCGTATGTTGCTTATTGACCCAAGCAATCAAGATAATATTGTTTTTACACATCACAATGATTTAGTAAAAGCAGATTTTCAATTATTCACGCTATGCATTAAAAATCTACTTGATAATGGTATTAAATATAGCACAGATTCAAAGGTATATGTAGAAGCTGTTGGTAAAGATCTTATTATCAAAAATCATGGAGAGCCATTAAAATTAAATGTAAATGAATATTTTAAACCATATTTTAAAGATATAAAAAACCCGCTTTCACAAGGTTTTGGTTTAGGTATGTATATTGTCAAAACTACACTTGATACTCAAAATTTTGGACTCCAATACTCTTATGAAAATGGCTATAATGTTTTTACAATTAAAAATTGTATTGTAGAAAATTTCTGTGTGCTTGCTTAATTAATACATAAACTATCACCTATTAGTGCAATATACTTTAAGCTTTGAATCTTATAAAATTTCATATATGTTTAGACTATATAAAAGATAATGATATATAGTCAAATGGTATTTACATTTTACTTATAAGTAACTTAGATTCTTATTGTTTAATAGTTTTTATTATCTTAATTCTATAATTTATTATTAGATGAGAAATATTACATAATTGCTTTTCATAAACATAAAAATTTATTATATGAATATTTAATGTTAGTGATACAAATGATTAAAAAACCTACTTTGTATTATTAATAGCTAGCTACTAAATCTTAACGTCTAGCTGCATAAATATATAACTAGGTAAGCTATTAGATATATTATGCTGCAAAGATATGGGTAGGTATTTATTTATAATGGCATACTTAACATTTTTATATAATGTTTGTTATCAATAACGCCTAATAATTAGTGTTAGATTCTATTATTAGTTTATATAAATTTATTTGCTATTGCTAGATATAAAGATAAATTATAGTTAAGTTATTGGCTTAACTATAAGGTGTTTTATGAATATATGAAAATTTTAAACTATGATTGTTTATTCATAATAATATTTAGAAAATATGTGA
>JARHZY010000004.1 GCA_029264655.1 Helicobacter sp.
TAAAAATGCTATGGATAAACTTACACAACATATCAATACAAATTTCTATACTCTGTATAGAGAATGGCATTATAAAGATATAGAGCCTAGAATATTTGCAGAGGAGATGTTAGGGGTATGTGGGGAATATGGAAAATGGGAAGTGCCAATAGACTATAAGATACATTGCTTTGGTAAAAAGCAATATATACAAGTAGATCTTGATAGATTTACTCACCATACAAGAAGTATATTTGATGAGAATTGGAATGTTATGCCCTTTTCATTATGCTATCCATCATCAAATACAACACCAAACAAACCATTTAGATATAACATGATGCTAGAGATAGCCATGATACTTTCAGGATTATTTGCAATGGTAAGAATAGATTTATATAATATTTATGGAAAAATTATAGTTGGGGAATTAACATTTACACATGGAGGTGGCACAGAGATATTTAATCCAATTGAATGGGATAGAAAACTTGGTGATTTATGGAATATTTAGAAATTGGTATTTCTAGCATTCTAATATTATGTATGCAATTCGATGAGTAAAAAAAGTAAAAAAAGTAAAAAATCTATTGACTTTATATAAAAATAAAGATATAATTCTGTTTCGTTTATTTAGTTTTAGCATAAAAGACCCGTTAGCTCAGCTGGTAGAGCAATTCCCTTTTAAGGAATGGGCCGTTGGTTCGAATCCAACACGGGTCACCATTTCTTATAGCAGTGTGGCCCCTTCATCTAACGGTTAGGATACCACCCTTTCACGGTGGCTACAGGGGTTCGAATCCCCTAGGGGTCACCAAGCTTTTGGAATAATAATTACATACCACTTTAATATAACTTAAATATAGGTCGCTTAGCTCAGTTGGTAGAGCGCCACCCTTACAAGGTGGATGTCACAAGTTCGAGTCTTGTAGCGACCACCATTTATTATGGAGCGGTAGTTCAGTTGGTTAGAATACCTGCCTGTCACGCAGGGGGTCGCGGGTTCGAGCCCCGTCCGTTCCGCCACTTCATCTCTTTTAGCCTATCTTATTGAGTATTATATCTGAAGTTTATTGTAGCTTATTTATATCCTTTTTTATCTTTCATTACCATGTATTTTACATTACTTATCTATTCTTTATTTAATGTTATTGCGTATAAAAGCACTATGAAATTTATTAAAATTACATATAAAATACCTTATCTAGCAATATAGCTTCATATTTTCTTGCATTACAACAACTTGCAATCTCATATTAGTCTAAGCTTACTAAAGTTATTATTTTTGATTATAGCTTCTTGCAATTTAAACATATAATCAATACATTTATTAGAATCTCTTTTACTCTTATCTAAACTTCAGATTTCTAAAAAAGGCTTATTTATTATCAGCATGTTATCATGTATGAATATTTTAGATTCTACAAACATTTTCTTTGAATATTACTATTTTATAGAATATATCCATATATAAATTTTTAGTAAATAATCATTGCTTTAAATTTTCTAAAAAGCTTATCTGGTAGGTTTAGAATCTACTATCAATAGAAAAAATCAATATCTATAAAATTTACTCTTTCTAACAATAATAAATCATTCTTAGATACCAATATATTATAAGCTACAATCTAAACTCTAAATAATCTCTACTTACACCAAACAACAAAAAGTAGAATATGTTACCAACGATAAAGCATATTTACTCCATAGAATCCACCAAAATTATCAGCACTGATTTCAGGGGTTACAATGAAACGCGTTTGTGGTTTATATTTTGTTGTAAAAATATATGCCCAACCCCATGCAATAGCACTTCCTGCAATTACTTGTAAAATTGTATGCTTCTTTGCATGTACGCGTGATGCTGCAGTAACTATACCAAGCCCGATAAGGGGTAATGCAGGTTTCCAGCCATAGCGATAATAAACAAATCCAGCAGCACTAAAAGCACCTCCGGCGTGCCCGCTTGGCATACCTTTGTAGTCATTGCAACAAGGACGTTTTGCAAAATCCATGCTAGCACCATTGAGATGCGCATATTCAAAACTCCTTTTAATAATCTCAATTGTGCCTTGTGTAGCAAGCGAACCAGCTGTAAGCTGCACTGCTCCCTCATAATCACGCATGCCAAGACTAATAATAAGCACGCCAAATGGTGCGAGTGTTAAAATATCACCTAGTCTTTCAAAATCATCTCTAGCTTGTATATTTTGAGTTGCACAAACTAAATACAATGCAAAGACAAAGAGAGTTTTTTTTAAATACATATACATGAGATAGTCCTAAAGAATATATACTTATTTTATTTTTACATATTTTACTTTTTTACATTGCAAATCATAATGCCTTAATATCTTATCAAGTGGCATTGCAAATAATGCACCTTGGCATTTTACTTCATATTGTGTTAAGAGCATATAAAATGCTTCATAAGATGGCACAATACCATGCATAAAAGCATAATGCTTCAGCTCTTTTAAATCATATATGGCATTGCTGTTTGAATCTGTTTGCATAAGTATTGATTTAATTTTTTCCTGCAAATCCTCTTGAGTTTGCACTGTATTAAAATCTTTTGTATAATATAAAAGAAATTGCCCCTCATTTTGTATATTTGCAAACTTTTGTCCATAATATTCTTTATAGGGATTTTTAGTAAAAGATTGCAGTGTATAACCTGCTTGTTCATTATCACATGGGTATTTTCTAGTTATTAATAATGTTGTTAATGTGGTAACATATTGTTTCCTGAAAGCACAGGTAAAAGTGATTGTTGTTTCTGGAATCTTCACAGCTTTATAAGAATCACTAAGTTCTTGCAAATTATTAAGCGCACTGCTAAAAGTTTCTTTATAGGGTAAAAATTGAGCAATTTCTTTTACTTCCTCAAAAAATATCTTATCATTTTGGACATGCGTATATTTTTTTGTATAATTTGGTGAGCTTTTAAAGGTATCCTGCATAACATTTGTGCATGCATTATATAATAACATAATGCCACACAATACACAAAATCGCAAAGCACCCAACATAATTTGCATATAAGATACAACCATAAATAACCTTTAAAACATATGGATAACTAAAATAAGCAGACTATAATTTTAGCATATTTTCTTAGTTTTTTTGTCATATATGGATATTTTATTGCATTGTAGAATCTTAAAAAAATATAAAAAATAAACCTACATACAATACAAGAATTATAATAAGTTAGCAATTAGTTTTCCTAATCACTTTTTATTATTTATACAAATCTCTATTGTTTTCTAGCTAAACCCTTTCTTAATTATGCCAATAAGAATATTACTAAAGAAGTTATTGTATCTTTATTAATCCCTAAATTACCCAAATAACGCATTTTAAAAGACTTCTTAGCAGTAAAAAATAATTAAACTATATTTGAATAATATTTTTTTTGTATTTTTTACACTTTTTTTAGCCTTTAGCACTTTAATCATTCTAAAAGCATATTTTAATAATTATAAAAGGTGTTTTAGAATTGCCATAATTAACAACCACACATAATATTTCTACCTACGCGATACAAATATATGCATGTAATATAAAAGTTAAAACCTGCCTATAGCCAATTAG
>JARHZY010000173.1 GCA_029264655.1 Helicobacter sp.
GGGCTTTGTCGGTTAGAAAATAAGATTCAGAATCTGCTACCACAAAATTTTAGCCTACCCTTTGGCGGTTCGTTACTTGTAATTGGAAAAAAGATGGGCTAATTCTTTTATTCTTTGTAAGTCATAAGTCATAAGCACATAATAATATTAATAAAGGCTAGGGCTATTTATAAAATCACATATTTGCAATGCAATTGTATATTATAATAAAATATTATAGACATAAGCATGGACTAAATGATTGCCAACATAATACTCAATAAAAGCATAGTATTATTTTTAATAGAGTGTATTTATATTGTTAGTTTATGGTGCTTTTAGAGATACTTGCTATGTGTGCAAATATTTTGGTTGGGAAACTCTTACAGATTCTATTATTAACAAGTTTTCAATTTTGCCATGATTTATATGCGTTGTAATATCTATATGATAACCTTATTATGCATACACAATATTCTACTAAAAAATAGCTCACAATACAATATAAAACCACAAAACAAAAAGAATTGACAAAAACCCTGTATGATTCCAATGTATAGTAAGCAACCCATAGAAAGCTGTTAGGATTATCAAAGTGTTATCGCGATTATTACTATTTCTTTTAGGCATATTATTTTTTATGTGCCATGCTAATACAAGTATGCAAAATTCCCACACAACAAAACATATACTTGCCACACAACGCAAAACACAAGAAATTTATGCGCTTTATGGGCTACTTGCAAAACGGCAAGATATTGCTTATAATTCTCAATGGCGTGCATTATTGCATTATGAAGGCAATAAATCACTTATTAATAAAACATCACCTTTCTTTATAAGCCCACAAGGTTATAAGAATCCAAAAGCAGAATACAATGCCTTTATCCATGCAATATTAATAGAAGAACTGCATGCACTCACCCGCCCAGACAAAAAAAGTTACAATGACAGCACAAGTGTGCTTTGCCAATATCCTGCTAGACTTACCTTTATTGCAACGCAACTATATGGCACAGAACGCAAGCAATTGCTTACGCGTATATACGCAAAACACTGCGTTGGCTTAGATATGTTTCGCAATAGTGTGGATTTTGATTCCATTGCATTAGAATTTGCAGGTGAAAGCAACAATATGCCCTATAGTGCAATGGGGCATATTTATCTCACAGCACAACATATGCAAGCTGCATATATGAGTGATGCCACTGCTGCAAACAAAGCATATACAATTAGTTTCTTTGCCGCCCCAAATTTAGGGCTTAACCCACTAACTTATATACGCATATTTGTTGGTGGGGTAAAAGGGCATGTTGTGCTTATGCCTACAAAAATAGTCCAACAAGAATATCTCAATGATGAGAAACGCACGCTTTATAATTTTAAACTCTTGCTTAATCAACAAGAAAAAAGATTGTTACGCCAACATTTATGGGAATTAAAAGACAAAGAAATACATTACAAGCTTATTACCTATAATTGCAACACAGCTATGCGTAAAATTCTTGCAGTTGCTAACCCATCATTTGATATTCGTAGCAAAAAACCACTACAAACACCAACAGAATATCTTGCTTTATTGCATAAAAAAGGATTAATTACGCAACAACACATCACATTGCCACCAAAAAAGCAAGCTTTTGTGAAAAAATATGGGCACAACAATGTGCTAAATACAAAGAAAAATTCACGCATCTCTATAGCATATGCTGGCTTTATGCAACCAAATATGCCCTATATATCAAATTTATACAACAACATACAGCTAGAATTTAGCCCTATATACATTGATGGACGCAATGCGGATACCGCTTATAAGGAGTTTATGGAATCAAAGCTTGCAGCATTAAGCATGGGTTTTGATTTTAATGTATTGCGTCCATATATTAATAAATTTGAATTATTGCGGTTAAAATCTGTGCTTGATTTCACAAAAACACATAGTTTATCAAAGCTTTTTTATATTGGTTTTGAAAGCAATTTATACCAACCAAGCAATCAAAAAAGCTTCCTTTCTCTGCCAAACACAAGCTCACATATTATGCCAACTATCGAAGTTGGGATTGGGATTGGTGCATATACAACATATACAAAATGGTATATATTACCACGAATTGGTTATCGTTATGATATTTTACATAATATATATATGGGATTTGAGGGAGGGCTAATTACAAGCTTTAAAGCATATAATCATGATTTTAAAGGTATTTTTAACTATACTTATTTTTATGATTTTATGGCAAATAATCGTGGATATGATGGTGCATTATATGCTTATTTTGGTATGGCAATATTAAAAAATATGGATATTTTTATAGAATCTAAATATTACCATACATGGATTAAACATACCAAAATCCCCTATGAAGCAACACAACTCTTGCAGTCCAATATAGGAATTTCATGGCATTTTTAATGCTATGCTAAATAAAGCGTATCTTTGTATTTTGGCGTAATAGCCACTAAAAAAGCTTAATTCCTACATGTCGAAAATATAAATCTCTTATTAACCATTCCCATCTCTTTTTATATCATACCAATATAATATATTGTTGAGAATATATGTAGCTCTACATCTTGTTTATTTTATGCATCTAGAATCTATATTTTATATCTTAGATTCTATTAAATACTCTTTGCTCTCTTAGTTTTTACTAAAAAGATTCTAAGCTTTAAACAACATGATATAAGATAACATTTGTATAATTTATATAGTAGAGAATTTATCATGTATTCTTTTGTTTTATATTCTTAGAGGGCTTGTCTCTATATGCACTGCCTATTTATATGGAATCTAAAACACAGCATAACAACATCTTAGCTCCATACTTTTTAGCACCTATGGCAATTACTGCAACAACATTAAGGATTAATCTGGCTAAAAAGTGTTGGGTTGTCATGAAAATCTTGTATTGCCTCTTGATACACTTGCTCAATTTTTACTATACTTAAATCAAGAGCATATTGTTTGGCAGACTCTTTGTATGCTTTACTCATGCTTAAACGCTCCTCTTTATGCTCAATCCAATATTCAATCTTAGCAACTAAATCATCGATATTATTTGTTTTAAAAATACTTCTTTCATCAAGGGCAAATTGATTGGTAGCAGATATTTTAGAATCTGCAATTACAGGCACAACACCAAGAGAAATTGCTTCTAAGC
>JARHZY010000113.1 GCA_029264655.1 Helicobacter sp.
ATGATAACTATAATGATATTTTAGATTCTAGTCTTGAATTGCTTATATTTGATAGCAGAATGGAGTTTAAGAGAAATGATAAAGATAGTTTGCCAAGTAGAATTAGCTTTAAATGCGTATATTTTTGTAGAAATTTCTTAGGAAAAAATATTGTCTTTGAAAAGTTGCTTAGAGATAAAGACGATGAGATGCTAGAGACTTGCTATCATGCTGATTTTTTGATTGGTAAGCAACCTACATTGTTTTAAAGGAAACAACACAATGATAGTAGCGAATTTAAGTGGCGGTAGAGATAGCACAGCGATGGTAATTAGATGGCTAGAGATTGGGAATGATATTGATTATATTATTTTTTGTGATACAGGGCATGAATTTAAGGAAATGTATGAATATATTAATAAATTAGATTCTTATTTGCAAAGAAATTTTAATAAAAACATTACATGGCTGAATAAAGGTGGTAAAGAAAATGAAAACGATATACATACAATCATTGAAAAATGGGCTTTTATAAAACCTATTGCAAAAGGAAAGCGAGAGGGAATGTTAAGAGGAATGCCTATGGCGGTAGGAAAAGATTATTGCACGAGAGAAACAAAAATTAAGCCTACAACAAACTTCATTAAGGAGAAGTGTCCCAACAAATTTAAAGTAAAATGTCTTATTGGCTATACCTATAACGAGGTTGAAAATGGCAGAATTTCAAACTTAGAGTATGGCGTTGCTCTTTATCCATTGCATGAGTGGAGATGGAATGAAAAAGAAGTTAGCGACTTTTTAAGGGAAAGACAAATAATGAACCCGCTTTACAATCATTTTAACCGCACAGGTTGTTTCTTTTGCCCAAAGCAAAGTAAGAATAGCCTATATGCTTTGTATAGGCACTTCCCTGAAAAGTGGCAGGTTATGTTAGAAATGGAGAGAAAGGCAAAAGCATTAAATTGTGTTAATAAGACTTTTAAATTAGAAAAAAGTTTAGCAGATTATGAAAAAGAATTTAAAAATGTAAATTCTTTAGGCTTAATTTTTAGCGATGAGTATAAAGAATTTGAAACTTGTTTTTGCGGTAAATAAGACAAGATGGCTATAAAGCTTAGAGATAAAGACGATGAGTTTCTAGAGACTTGCTATCATGCTGATTTTTTGATTGGTAAGCAACCTACATTGTTTTAACCTCCATTTTTTAGTGCTTTTAAGCAAAATAATCTTAAAAACTCTGATAAATTAATGCCATCTGCTCTCTGTTTAATCATTTCATATTCAGCTGGTGTGAAATTAAGTGATATTTTACAGCTTCTTTTTGTAAGCTCATCTTTTTTGGTCTGCCCATTTTTGCATTATTGCTCATATTATGCTCCTAACTTTTCCTGTAGTTCTCTAATATCTTGTAAATTTTTCTCTCTCTCATCTCTTAAATCATCTATCTCTTTTGCTTTTTTTCAAAAGATTCTAAGATTTTATTTCTTTCTACTTCGCTCAAAGTCTCTTTTTCTTTTTCAAATTTTTTTCTTTTATTGAATAAAGATTTGCAGGTTTTATTAAACCCCTGCAAAGACAATTAAAAGCTATAGCTTATTAATCTCATTAAAACTACACAACTTAATCTTCTTTAAAAACAGCCGAAAACCCTCCAAGCTCGTAATTCCATTTTGATTCAATAAGCCATTTTAGTATATTTGCAATATAACCATGCATTTCTTTCGTGCCAGCTACACCGATGGCATATCCAGCACCTATAGAGCAAATACTACCACGCGATTGGAATTGAAATTGTGGTATCAATTCATGTTGTATCTGTTCGTTTTTATGTGCCGCATAGAGCAACATTTCAAGTATTTGCGCAAGATATTCACCCTGTTGTTTTGCAAGTTGGGCAGTTGGCGGATAAAAACGTCCTGTTTGTTCATCTTTTAATGCCGCACAATCACCAATTACAAAAATATTATCCATTACATGTTCTTGATTGATTGGTTTCAACCAAGTGTCAATCTCAACCTTGCTTCTACCGCTTTTAAAGAAAGTAGAATTTGCAATAACTTCATTACCCTTTACGCCCGCAGTCCAAATAATACTATTTGCATATATTTCTTCTTGTGTGCCTTCTTTTTCAATCACTACACAGCCCATCTTGCATTCGAGTATTTTAGAATTTGTAAGGACTATAACACCCAACTCTTTAAGTCTTTTAAGTGCAATTTGCATAAGATTTTCACTAAACATTGGGAGAATTTTTGGCATTGCTTCAATACAATAAATTTGCACAAGACTAAAATCAATACCTCTTGTTTCGCATTGTTTTTTTATCTCTTGGGCAAGCGAACCAGCAAATTCAATACCAGTGAAACCACCCCCACATACAATAAATGCAAGATTTTTAGAATCTTTTTCATTTATATATGCTTGCAATCGTTCTTCAATCGTCTTATGAATATTTTTTGCACTATCATAAGAAGTAATGCTTTGTGTATATATACCAACACCCGGTATGCCAAAACTATCACTACTAAAGCCAAGCCCCACTACTAAATAATCATAATTATATGTGCCATTTTGGCATTGCACATTTCTAGAGTCTATCGAAACAACACTATCTTCAATAAGTTGCACTCTATCATCAATAATATCTTGTAAAGGAAAAAGCACGCTTCTATTATGTTTGCCACTTGCAACATCATGAAGTGCAATTGTTTTGTAATGATAGGGTGTGTTATTAATAAGTGTAAATTCTGCTTGCGAAAATACATCTTTATTGATAGCAGTAAGTAGTGCCATATTGCCATATCCAGCCCCAAGGAGCAAAACTTTTTTCATCTGTTATATCCTTTCATAACTAAAAATAATCTGCCATTTTTCTATTACATTAAGCACAATATGGATTATTATCCATGCTATATACTTTTTTATTGGCTATTTTAAATTCTATTCTGTAGATTTATCTACTTAAGATGCCAACCATACTCCCTACATGCATAAAACAATATTGTAACGCATAAAATTTAATAGAAATATAAAATTTAGGTATTAAATTGTTTTAAAAATGCTTTTAAATTTTTTGCTGCTTGCCTAATTCTCTTTTCATTCTCAATGAGTGCTATACGCACATATCCCTCGCCTGCTTTTCCAAAGCCAACTCCGGGACTAACAGCAATTTTTGCTTCAACTAAAAGTCGTTTTGCAAACTCAAGACTACCCAAATGCATGCATTGGTTTGGAATCTTTGCCCAAATAAACATGCTTGCTTGTGGTTTTTGTAGCTCCCAACCCGCTTTTTTAAAGCTTTCAATCATAACTTCTATTCGTTTTTCATAGGTTTTCTTAATCTTTGTTACATCATCATCGCATTTATTTAATGCAATTGTCGCTGCAACTTGAATAGGTGTGTAAATTCCATAATCAATCCAGCCTTTAATTTTTTGCAATGCTTCAATAATTTTTTTATTCCCAGCAACAAATCCTATACGCCAACCGGCCATATTGTAACTTTTACTTAGGGTATATGTCTCTACCGCGACATCTTTTGCACCTCTAACTTCAAAAATACTTGGTGTTTTAAAATCACCAAAATAAAGCTCTGCATATGCAATATCACTGATAATATAAAATCGCTCTTTTTTTGCAAGACGCACAAGCTTTTCATAGAATCCTTTCTTTACTATAGTTGTAGTGGGATTATGTGGAAAATTAACAACTACAAATTTTGGTTTGGGAAAACTCTCATAAAGTGCTTTTGTCAAAGATGTAAAAAACGCCTTTTCATCAAGTTCATAATGTTCGTTATACGTGATACCAAAAGTGCTTACATTAGCACCATTAATAATAAAAGCATGGTAATGTATGGGATAGGCAGGTTCAGGCACAATTGCACAATCTCCAACATTTGTAATTGCTTGCACAAGATGCACGAATCCCTCTTTACTACCCATGCCTACACACACCTCAAGATTTGGGTCAAGCTCGACATTAAAACGTCTTTGATACCAATCACAAAGTGCTAAGCGAAGCTTATAAATACCCTTACTTACAGAATATCCTTGATTTTTTGGCTTTTTAGCACTTTCACAAAGTTTATCTATAACAATTTTTGGTGGCATACCACTTGGATTACCCATAGAGAAATCAATAACATCTTCATTGTTATGACGCATTTGCATCTTGATTTCATTGATGGCACTAAAAAGATATTTTGGCAAACGATTAATCTTGCCAAATTGTATTTCATCAAACATGGCTTATACTCCTTTATATGGATTATAAATATTGTAGCATTTTGTTATCTTGATAGCAAGTTTTAGAATCTATTTTTTAAAGTTTTGACAAAAAAATGCTATTTTGATATGTAAAATGTAGCAATTCAATGCAAATAAGATATTTTATGTATTTATAATTTATGAAGTCAATCAAACTTATTGTAACAAAAGGTGAATACTAAATACAGAATCATATGCTCTTTAAGTTTTTCTATTTAATCTTTATAAAACCAACTAATAAACATAAAATGCTTATTTACCGCAAAAAGCACATGTGTAAAAAAGATTTAAAATAAAAGAGAACTAACACTCACAATTCTATCTTGTTTGCTATTTTATATAAATGCGTATGCGTCCATTATTAAGCACATAGCCTTTTCTATTTTTCAATTTCGTTACAACATAAATTCCATCAAGATTGCGTACAAACATATTTTGAAAATTTGCTACTTCTTTTGGTGTGCATGGTTTTTTTGTGCTTGCTGCACCAGAAATCACAATTTTTGTTGTATCCTGCCAAAAGAATTTTGCAGTATAATCATTGCACCCCGCTTTTCCATAAAGCATATCTTGCGAACGATCAAGATTAAAGGTTGCTTTCATAGCAATATTAGCAAGTGTTGCTGCAGGTGTGCTTACTTCATCATTATCTTCATCTTGTTGGTTGCGTTGGCGTAATTGCTCAAAAGTTGCATTCAAATCATCTATACGACTTGATTGGCGATATGTGCCTACATTATAAGAACTTGCGATATAGGCATTTGGATTACTTTGAATTTGTTCGCGTGCCTGATAAGCAAGCTCTTGAGGGCTAAGTATAACGCGATTATCAATCTCAAGCTTTACAATTTGGTAATTACTACCATCAAATATTCCTTTCATACCCAAAAGAAAACACCCACTAATACCAACACTAATTAATAGTAAAATAGAAACACAGAATATTTTTAAAATAGTTTGCATATCATCCCTTATTGTTGTGTAAAACCCATTTTTTTAGAATCTCCAAATGCACCATTTTGCTCTTTTTGCACCTCTTCTACAAAATCTTGTAAATTAAATAGCAAATCATTGCGTATTGCCACCTTATAACAAGTATTTGCAACAATGATTTTTATTTGTCCGCCACTAAGCTCAAAGTTACTTAGTTCTTGTGCGAATGCTTCCTTTGTTGTTTCAAAATGTGCATTTTTTGGTAAATGTAAAAGCCAAATTTGCTCACGCATTGCTTTATCAGGCAATGCAAAACAAATTTTATAATGAAAACGTCTTGAAAATGCAGAATCAAGACTATCTACAAGATTTGTTGTGGCAATCAATATGCCACAAAACCGCTCAATTTGCTCCAAAAATATATTTTGCATTTGGTGATACATGCGGCTTGCACTACTTGCAATATCATTACGTATGCCAAGCAATTGGTCTGCTTCATCAAGTAGCAAGATTGGCTTTTCTTTTGTTGTTTTTGTTATTGCTTGGTATTCATCAAAAATTTTACGCACATTCTTTTCGCTTTCGCCAACATACATTGACAACACTTTTGAGCAATCAAGGCAAAGCAACTTTTGCCCTAAATCTTTAGCAAGCCCATAAGCACTCGAAGTTTTTCCTGTGCCACTTGCACCATATAAAAGTATTTTAGAATCTATTTCTACATGCTCTTTTATGCCCCATTGATACAATAATTTATGGACTTTTGGATTTAAATGTTGCAAAAGAATATGGAATCTTTCTTTTATAGAATCTTGCAGAATAACAGAATTTAGCCCATGTTTTGGCGTAACAATATCAAATATATCGCTTTCTTTTACTTTATCTTCTAATCGTATTTTCTGTGTAGATTTTTCAAAAATAAGATTCTTAAAAATATGCTGTGGGATGCAAAATTCTTGCTCCATAAACGATAAATCCGCAAAAGATTCAGCAAACACAATGTAACCATCTTTTAATAATTTTGCATTATTTGTGAGTAAATTTTGTAATGTAATCTTTTCTTCTTCGTTTTTTCCCAATGTGATAAGCTCACGCAAAGAAAGCCCAAATTCACCATTATATTGTGCTTGAGCAAGTGAAATAAAAATAAGTTTTTCATAATGACTAAAATGATGTTTTTGGAAATATTGACGTATCTTAATTTGTTTTGCACTCTTTGTAGCATTGGTATCAATAATATCTGCCAATGCATTAATATAGCTATCACATGATTGCGATAAATGTGTATTTAATGCAGGTTTGAGCTTATTGTATTGACGCATAAGCTGCAATCTCTTCCATTCATCTTGCAAATACTCAAGAGAATTATTATAAACAGCATCTTTAATATCGCTATCAAAAAGACGTCCATGCTCTAAAAGTTTCAGCAAGCTTGCACTGATAGTAACTATAGCATGACGCAATTCAAGTGTGCTTTCAAATTTTTCTTGACAATTAAGCCAACCAAGCTCAATAAGATGGCGAATTTCTTTAAGATATGGTAAGACTTCAAAACCCCTTGCATAATAGGTTTGCTCTAAAAATGTTGGAATATCAATCTCATTTTCTCCGCGTATATATAAAAGCATCATCTCACGCAATATTGTGGCTTCATGCTTTGAGCAATTTAGTAATGGAAAAACAAAGCTTTTCTCTATAGAATCACTACAAAAAAAATCAATTAAAAATTGCACACATACCCTTTTAATTACTTTTATAAAACTTCTCGCTTAGATTCTATCGTTTTTATCCTTTAAAATGACTAATATAGTAAATTTTTCATTTGTAATATTATGTTTATGTGCTTACTAAGGTTAGATTCTACATGATTTATAAAATTTACATTACTAACATGAGATACTAAGAGCAAAAATAAATGTTACTAGTATAATGGTAAGAACTATACCTTAACATACAAACATGAAGGGAATTATTATTGTTTGCTTTATAGCTTTGCAATATTCATTTTAGCAAATTTTAAATTCTCAATATACCATGAAATACAAGCAAATATTATTAAAGGAAGAGTAAAGTAATTTATTGAAATGAAAATAATATTTTAGCATAACATAAATATATTAGATTCTTATTCACAACTGCATAATATCGTGATAAATATTACTACATATATGTGTATCTGCAAATGCTATAAAATGATTATTACGCATGCTTTCTTTATTATAAACTAATGGTTTTTTTGTGCATATATCAAGCATTATGCCACCAGATTCTTGTAAGATAATATCACTTGCTGCAGTATCCCACTCACTTGTGCCATTCATACGCGGATAAATATGGGCTATACCACTTGCTAATGAACATATTTTTAGCGACGATCCTCTTTGTAATACAAGGGCGTTATATCGTTGTAAAAACTCTTGTGTTACTGCTGTGCTATGAAAAAGCGAATCGCATGCAATCAATTGTTCTTTATAGGAATCTTCATGTTGTGTGGTTGCAAGATTTGCAAGTATATGTGCCTTTAAAGATAAATCCACATTATTAAGATATTCCAACGACTCTCCATAAATTCGTTTCGCATTATCTTTACACAATAAAATTTTATTATCTTTTAACCATGTGCTTTGTGTTATGGTTTCTTTATGGGTATGCACAAATGTTTTAAAATCTGCGATATTATAACTAAAACCACCAAAACCGCGTAATCCAATATATGCCTCATAAAGATATGGGGCATATACAACACCAAGCACAACTTCACTATGCCATAGTAATGCAATATTAATTGTAAAATTACCATTACCTGCTAAAAAATCTTTTGTGCCATCTAATGGATCAATGAGCCAAAAATAATCTAAATCCTTGCGTTCATTGTATGGCAAAATGGCTTCTTCAGAACATACTTTATATGGACTTATTGCTTGTAATTGTGCTGTAATATAAGCATTAGATTCTAAATCTGCCTGCGTAAGCGGACTTTTATCTGCTTTCTGCATATAGTTTGTATTGCCATGAAAACTCATAATAATCTTCCCAGCCGTAATAGCAATCTGTAATATTTTATACAATATATCTTCAAACAATTGCATATCTTGCATAGTATGTTTTTGCATATATAATCCTTTATATATTTCATCTTAGCATATAATTTTAACACTAATTAATCGTTTTTGTTAAATATTTTAGATGATACGCACAATATTTCACCATTATAAACTTATAATAATTCTTATCAAAATATAACTATTATTTTTCACATTAAAATATATTTTTGTTTCCCTATATTTTTTGTAATTTATAGTCTCCATCTTGTTGTAATTATTGTTTTTTAGCTATAATACGCCATTTATTTAATATGGTAAGTGGCATATGGTTTTTACTTTTTTTTATAGATTTGTTTTATTTTTTTGTGTAGGATTGTTTATATGTAGTTGTGGCTACAAACCTATGGCGTATTATGCAAATAAAGCATTAGGTAACAAGGTTTTTGTGAAACTTGTAGTAAATCTTGAGAATCCAGAAGAATCGGTAAAAATAAAAGATATGGTTAATGAAGCTATAGCCTCACGTTTTCATTCCCGCACAACAAACAAAGATGAAGCAGATTCTATCCTTGAAGTTAATGTGGAAAATATACAAGATACAATTATTGGCACAAATGCACAAGGCATTGCTACATTTTATCGTGTTTTTGTGAATCTTTCTTTTAAATTTAAACACAACGATAAAACACACGCATTTATAAATACGGGTTACTATGATTATGCTTCTTCTCTTGGTAGCCCAACCATCACCTACAACAACCGCTCAACAGCCATTATAGAAGCAGCAAAACAAAGTCTGGATAGATTTATTTCACAAATTGGTTATAGTGCATCTTTTTAAAATTACCAAAATATGCAAGCAAAACCAATAACACAGCTTATAAGATTTAGCGAAGTAAATAACTTCAACATAAAATCTAAAACATATTTTGAAATAGCTTAAACCCGCTATGTATTTTATAGCTTCATATTCACCTTAACCATCTTTTATATAATTTGATTGCAATAAACATTTTTTGAAATCAAAAATTTTATAAATTTGCATTAAAAAATTACACAACGCAAACACACAAACACACATTAAAAAATATCCAATATTCGATACAACTTAAATTAGGCAATGCTAAAAAACAATATCTCTTTTAGAATCTATTTGTTTCACATGCATTATCTAGTTGCATATTAGCCATGAAACATATATTTCTTGCTAAAATTCAATATAGTTTTAAGCATAGATTCAGCTATGCTTTGTATAATTACTGCATTTTTTAAGCCTTATGCTCTTATTTATTTGGATAATAGGATATAATGGACTCTTTATTTTTTATTTTTAGAAAAGGAATATAAACATTGCAAGAAATTATTGGCTATATACATAATGATAGCATTCTTGATACACAAAGTGCAATAGAACAAAATCTTGATACTTCAGCACTTGAACCTATATATTTTCATGATACAGAAAACGCACATAAAATTATACGCCACACATGTGCTCATTTACTTGCTGAAGCTATTAAAGCATTGTATCCAGAAGCAAAATTCTTTGTTGGACCGGTTGTAGACGAAGGTTTTTATTATGATTTTAAAGTAGATTCTAAGATTGGCGTTGATGATTTAATAACCATTGAAAACAAAATGAAAGAAATTGCAAAAAAAGGGCAAAAACTCACAAAAATACATCTAAGCCGCAAAGAAGCAACAGAACGTTTTCATGGCGACGAATTAAAACAAGCTGTAATGAGTAAAATAGAAGGAGATGATTTTAGCATTTACCAACAAGGTGATTTTGAAGACTTGTGTCGCGGTCCTCATTTACCACATTTGAAATTATTGCAGGCTTTTAAACTTACAAAAATTTCTGGGGCATATCTAGGTGGCGATGAAGATTCTGAAGTTTTAACGCGTATTTATGGTATTGCTTTTGCAAATAAAGAGAATCTAAAACAATATCTTTTTCAGCTTGAAGAGGCTAAAAAACGCGATCATAGAAAACTTGGTGTTGCAATGGAGCTTTTTACTTTTGAAGAAGATGTTGGTGCAGGGTTGCCAATATGGTTACCAAAAGGTGCAAGATTACGCAGACGCATAGAGGAGCTTTTAACAAAAGCATTGATACTCAATCAATATGAGCCTGTGCGTTGTCCAGAGATTCTAAAAAGCGATGTATGGAAAATTAGTGGGCATTATACACATTACAAAGAAAATATGTATTTTACAACAATTGATGATGTAGAATATGGTATTAAGCCTATGAATTGCGTTGGGCATATTAAGGTATATCAAAATAGTATCCGCAGTTACAGGGATTTGCCGCTAAGATTCTATGAATATGGCGTTGTGCATCGCCATGAAAAAAGCGGTGTTTTGCATGGATTACTGCGTGTAAGAGAATTTACACAAGATGATGCACATATTTTTTGCCGTCCAGAACAAATAGAAACTGAAGTAAATAATATCTTGCGTTTTACACATAAGATTATGCAGGCTTTTGGCTTTCATTATGAAATGGAGCTTTCTACTAGACCAGAACAATCTATTGGTGATGATTCTGTATGGGAGAATGCTACAAATGCACTCCGCAATGCATTAGCAAGCAACAACATTAACTATCAAGTTGATGAGGGTGGTGGTGCATTCTATGGACCAAAAATTGATATAAAAATTACTGATGCTATTGGTAGAAAATGGCAATGCGGCACAATACAAATTGACATGAATTTACCAGAGAGATTCCAACTAAGCTATATTGATGAGCACAATGAACATGCAATGCCCGTTATGATACATAGAGCAATTTTGGGGAGTTTTGAGAGGTTTATAGCAATTTTAACCGAACATTTTGGCGGAGAATTTCCATTTTTTATTGCCCCAACCCAAGTTGTTATTATCCCTATTAATGAACAACATGCTATTATGGCACAGAAATTGCAGAATGAGTTAGCAATATTGGGGATTTATGCAGAAGTAAATATAAAAAATGAATCTCTAAATAAAAAAATACGCACTGCAGAAAAACAGAAAGTGCCTATGATTGCAATTATAGGAGATAAAGAGCTTGAATCTAATAGTGTAGCGATACGTGATAGACGTATAAAAACAGATTCGGGAGAAAATACTCAATATAGTATTAGCGTGCAAGAATTTTTAAAGAAGGTTTCAATTTTACATAGAGAGGTTAGCTTTTGAGCAAAGAAGAAACATTGGTAAATGGAAAAATCCGTTTTGATGAAGTGAGATGCATTAGTGCAGATGGTGAGCAACTAGGCATTATGAGTGCAAAAGAAGCACAAAGTCTTGCACACAATGAAGGACTTGATTTGGTTTGTATATCACCAAATGCAAAACCTCCTGTTTGCAAAATTGTCGAATATGGAAAATACCGCTATCAGTTAGAAAAGAAGCAAAAAGAAGCAAAAAAGAAGCAAAAACAAGTTGAAGTGAAAGAAATTAAACTTTCTACACAAATTGCTCAAAATGATATTAACTACAAAGTAAAGCATGCACGTGAATTTTTTCAAGAAGGCAAACATGTAAAGTTCCGAGTTTATTTGCGTGGGCGAGAGATGCAAAATCCAGCAAGTGGCTTTGAAATGTTAAAACGCGTAATTGCTATGGTTGATGATATTGCACATGCGGATAAAGAAGCAAAGATTGAGGGAAAATACGCAAGTATTTTAATGATGCCAAATAATAAACCAAAAACCTAACTTTTTATGCTACAATTGTAGTTTTATTTTATGAAAGGAGAAAACAATGCCAAAAATGAAAACCAATCGTGGTGCTGCAAAACGTTTTAAAGTGAAAAAAAATGCAGTCAAAAGAGGCAGTGCTTTTAAAAGCCATATTTTGACAAAAAAATCACCAAAACGTAAAGCAAGGCTTAATGCACCGCATTATGTGCATGATACCAATTTAGATTCTGTTAAAAATCTATTGTGTATGAGCTAAAGTTATGATTATATAATACTTTAGATTTGCGTTTTATCTCAAATACATAAAGTAAATATAATATATTATAAAGAGAATGTCCCCTTTTAAATAAGGGAAAGTTTAAACAAATAAAGTTTGCACCTTGAATAAAATCAAGGTAAAGTTACAGGAGAAAACCATGAGAGTGAAAACAGGTATTGTAAGAAGACGAAGACATAAAAAGATTCTAAAACTTGCACGAGGCTTTTATAGCGGTAGGCATAAGCACTTCAGAAAAGCAAAAGAACAGCTTGAAAGAAGCATGTGTTATGCATTTAGAGATAGAAAGCAAAAAAAGCGTGATTTTAGAAAGCTTTGGATTGTGCGTATTAATGCAGCATGTAGATTGCATGGTATAAGCTATTCAAAATTTATGTTTGCATTAAAGAAAGCAAATATTGAGCTTGATAGAAAGATACTTGCTGATATGGCATATAGCAATCCAAATGCATTTGCTAGTCTTGTTGAAAAAATAAAATAATTGATTTTGGAGCAAATATACCTTGTTTGCATTAGATTATATGTATAGTATTAGAATCTAATGTAAAACAATAAGTAATCCCCGACATTTTATATCCCATCTTATTTCATAGATTGTTTTTTTATAGCAATAATGTTGTAATAAAAAACAATCTATGAATTATGATTTTTGAAGGAATATTATCATGAATATTAGATTCTATATTCAAAATATTTTGGAGGCTTATCATGCCAAATGAATATTATCAAAAAGAAGAAGTGGCAAAAACAAGAAAACCTTCGTATAAAGGTGTAAAAACAACACGATATGAAGGCACTCGTGTTGAGAGACAAGAAAAAGAAATAAGAAATGAATGTGATGAAAAAGCCAAAATAAGAGATGCGGGAAAACGCACACATACACCTGTTGATGGCTTTAAAATGGAAGATTTACGCATAACACCATTGCAAAAACTTCTCGAGATTGCCAAAAAACTTGGAATCCAAAACCCTCAAGAATTATTGCGGCAAGAATTAATTTTTGAGATTCTTAAAAATCAAGTAAGTCAAGGTGGCTTTATCTTAATTTCAGGTATATTAGAAATTGCAAATGAAGGGTATGGTTTCTTACGCTCTATTGACGAAAAATTCTCTGACACACAGCATGATACTTATGTTTCACAGAGTCAAATCCAACGTTTTGCATTGCGTAATGGTGATATTATCACAGGGCAAGTGCGACCACCAAAAGATCAAGAACGTTATTATGCACTCTTAAAGATTGAAGCGGTAAATTATCTAAGTTTAGAAGAAATTAAAAATCGCCCTCTTTTTGAAAATCTTACACCACTTTTTCCAGCAGAACAACTCCAACTTGAATATAATAGGCAAAAAATTACTGGCAGAATGCTTGATTTATTTAGCCCTATTGGTAAAGGACAAAGAGCATTGATTGTTGCACCTCCACGCACGGGAAAAACAGAGCTTATGAAAGAATTAGCACATGGTATTAGTGAGAATCACCCTGAAGTTGAGCTTATGGTGTTACTTATTGATGAGCGACCCGAAGAAGTAACAGACATGGAACGTAGTGTTAAGGGGCAAGTTTTTTCAAGCACCTTTGATTTACCCTCTACAAATCATATTCGCGTTGCAGAGCTTGTGCTAGAGCGAGCAAAAAGGCGTATTGAGGTAGGTAAAGATGTTGTTATTCTGCTTGATTCTATCACGCGTTTAGCACGTGCGTATAATGCTACAACACCTTCAAGTGGCAAGGTTTTAAGCGGTGGTGTTGATGCAAACGCACTCCATAAGCCTAAAAGATTTTTTGGTGCAGCTCGCAATATAGAACATGGTGGAAGCTTAACCATCATTGCTACTGCACTTATTGAAACTGGTTCAAAAATGGATGAAGTTATTTTTGAAGAATTTAAAGGAACAGGTAATGCAGAAATTGTATTAGCACGTAATATTGCTGACCGCAGAATCTACCCCGCTTTTGATATTCTTAAATCTGGCACAAGAAAAGATGATCTGCTGCTTGGTGGTGAAAAATTGCGTAAAGTCTGGATGTTGCGTAATGTGATTAGCCAGATGGATGATATTGAAGCACTTAATTTTCTTTATTCAAAACTTACTGGAACAAAAAATAATGAAGAATTTTTGAGCGGCATGAATGAAGTCTAATGCTTTATAGTTCTAAAAACAACTCAATATATAGGCTATTTTCAATAATAGATTTATATACTTTTATTTATTATATCTATTCAATAAGAGCAAGCAAAATACAAAAATGCATTTATTGTGATATATAATATACACCATAACATATAAAAGTTTAATTATGTAGTATGATATAAATATATGTTGTTATATTAATAATTTTAGTTGGCAAAATTTTGTAAAAAAATATATTTTAGAGTATAATTACAAATCTAATTCTATAGAATTACCTATAGAATAAGAATAATAAAATTTTTGCAATAAATAAACATATTACCCATAGAATCTAAAAAACCTTATGATGGCAAAACACAAGAAATCTTACTTCTATCTATTGCTTTGGTATTTTAGATAAACTATTTTCATTGCAAAATGCATAGAAATATTTTACTACACCCAAATATTTATGCACAAGGATTTATAAAAGAATGAAGCATTCATGATATATTCGATAAAAAGAAAATATTTGAGAAAAGTAAAAATAAATGCTCCTTTTTATAATTTAAAAAATGAGATGGTATTATATGGTGTAAAAATTTAAAATTATATATTATATATAAGAGCAAAATAAATGCACAAACAAAAAGGAAATTTATGCTAGGTTTGACACTGACGAAACGAATCCAAATCAAACGCATTTTAAATATTGCAATCCCAAGTGGTTTGCAATCTGGACTTGATATGTTGAGTGTATCACTTGCCCTTTTTTATCTTGGCAGTATCTCTTCATTACACTTTACAGCACTTGGCTTTGGTGCAAAATATATTATTGTATTTTATCCTATCAGTGCTATTTTTGGTATTGGCACAAATGTGTTAATGTCGCGACGTTTTGGTGCAAAAAACTATATGGAGATGAATAGAGTTTATGCGACTATGACATTGAGTGCTTGTGCTATAGCCATTCCCATGCTTTTTATTATATATCTTGGGATTCCATTTTATCTTAATCTATTCCAATTGAGCGATGAACTTTACAATCTTGCCTATAGCTATGTTTCTTTAACCGTTTTTACTCTACCTTCTATTATTGTTAAAAATGTGCTTACTTCAGGTTTTGCAGCTACAGGAGATACAAAACGTCCATTTTTTATTAAAGTCGGCTTAACTTTTATAAGTATGATAGGATATTCTTTGCTTATTGAAGGTCGTTTTGGTTTGCCACAATTGGGACTTATTGGTGCAGCATATGTTACACTTTTTATTTCTTATGTTGAGCTTGTTGCCCTTCTTTTATTACCACGTTTTGTGCAGACTAAACTTGCTTTATCTATATACTTTAATAAACATTTCTTATTAAATGCGTTTAAAGTTGGTATCCCAACAGGATTAGAACGTATTTTTACAATTATATCGCTTAATGTTGTGCTTTTTTTTGTTGGTTCATATGCGGCTATCTATAATGATAGTGCAATGAAAGGATTCCAAGCTGGCACAACCATAGAAGGCTTTTCATTTGTGCCCGGCTTTGGCTTCATGGTGGCTGTAATGAGTCTTATGGGACAAAGCATTGGAGCAAAAAATTACCAACGTGCATACGATTATACAAAGCTTTGTGCTATTATTTCAAGCATTTTGCTAGGTATATGCGGTATTTTACTTGCTGTATTTGCTACACCACTTTCGCAAATATTTATACGCGATGATTTACTTGGAGTAGAGATTTCTGTTGCATATTTAATTGCTGTTGGATTATCTCAAATCCCTCTCATTTTATCATTTGTTTATGATGGTGCATTGCGTGGGGCTGGTTTTGCACAAATACCTTTATTTATTAATATTACAAGTATTTCAATATTTCGTCTCTTACCTATGTGGATTTGCACACATTTTGGTTGGAAGTTATATGTTCTTTTTATAATTATTTTTGCTGAAACCTATATCCGTGCCTTTATTTTTTATCTTGTATTTCGCAGTGGCGTTTGGAAAAAACCAAAAAACATATGAGGTTTTCACACAGAGAAGTAAAGGAAGTGGAATAAAATATCAAAAAATATGCTAAAATTAAGAAATTTCAATTTTTAAGGAGCGTTTATGAAAAAACACATTGTTTTTTTTGAAGCGGTAGGCGGAAGCGATAAAGGTAGAGATGGGCATAGAAAAGATACAGTTCCTATGATGGATTATCTTAAAAAGCTTGGTTGGAATGCAGAAGTAGTATTTTTCACTGATGAGATTTTAAAAGATTCTGCAAAAACAAATGAGATTTTTGAATATGTAAAAA
>JARHZY010000085.1 GCA_029264655.1 Helicobacter sp.
TTACTTTTTTTGCATTATCTGCATTATTTGCTAATGCTACTATGCTACATAATATAAAACTCACTGCTATTTTTTTAATATTCATATAAGACATAACAAAGCCCCTTATTAGAATCTTTATGTATTATAGCTTAATTTTTTAGGATTCTAGGTAGATAATTTATGCAATAAATATTATTCTTTATTATGGGGCTTTGATAACAAATAAAAGACTTTTATATGCTATGCTTTTTTATATGGTGCTATAGGAATATAGATTTATTGCTTAAGGCTCTATTGCAACATAATACTTTTTAATTGAATATTTGTTGGTGTGTGATAATATAAGATTTTTTCATTGTATGGTATTATAGAATCTTATTTGCTAAAAGCTATTACAATATAATCTTCATATTACTTTCTCAATACATAGCATTGTTGGAATCTAGGCAATAATTAATTTAAAATTTATAAATACTATACAACAAGTTTATAAAGTGAAAATCTCATGTTACTTAAGCTATACTTTTTAGACATTTTTTATAATTTTTTATAAATATAAAAGCTTACTCTACATTTTATAGTATTATATTAGAAAAAATAAGAGGTTTTATGTTTTCTTATATTTGCAAGCGACTTTTCTTAGTAATACCAACATTACTTGGCATTATTGCCCTTAATTTTTTTATTATTCAATTAGCCCCCGGTGGTCCTGTTGAACAAATGACTGCCAAACTTACAAATACGGTGCGTAGTGAAAGCAATACGGGAAGCATACATTTGCAAACATATCAAGGAGCAAGAGGGCTTGAACAAGAGCTTATTGAACAATTAAAGGTTATGTATGGATTTGACAAACCTATTGGAGAGCGGTTTTGGATTATGTTAAAGAATTATGCACATTTTGAATTTGGCTCAAGTTTCTATCGTGAAGCAAGTGTGTTAGCTATTATAAAAGAAAAATTGCCTGTTTCTATTGCACTTGGAATCTTTAGCACATTTATTATCTATTTAATTAGTATTCCACTTGGTATTATAAAGGCATTGCATAATGGCACTGCATTTGATACTTTTACAAGTGTTTGTATCGCCCTTTTATATTCTATTCCACCTTTTTTATTTGCTATTTTATTAATTATTTTATTTGCTGGTGGTAATTTTTGGGATATATTTCCCCTTAAAGATTTAGTTAGTCAAAACTTTGCTGCAATGGATACTTTAGAAAAAATAAAAGATTTTTTATGGCATATAACCTTACCTCTTATATGTATTTGTGTTGGTGGCTTTGCAAGTCTTACATTACTTGTTAAAAATTCATTTCTTGATGAAATACATAAAGGATATGTTTTATTAGCACAAAGCAAAGGTGCAAGCAATGTGCGTGTGCTTTATGGGCATATTTTTCGAAATGCTATGCTTTTACTTATCACCCTTTTCCCTGCTACATTTATTGGCATGTTTTTTAGCTCTAATCTTTTGATAGAAATTATTTTTAATCTTGATGGTCTTGGACTGCTTGGTTATGATAGCGTTGTTACTAGAGATTATCCTGTAGTATTTGGCACACTTTTTATTTTTACGCTCATTGGATTATTAACAAATATTCTTAGCGATTTGCTTTATATGGTTGTTGATCCACGCATACATTTTGATAGAGCATAATTTAATGAATTGCAATACTTAGAATCTGCAACATTTTATTTTATGAATACATTTTTATATTTATACTTTGGATGCTTATGATATTTAAGATATATATAAAACCACAAATAATTTACATTTTACTGCTACAATACATTTTTTATAAAACACATGAATTAATCACAATATATACAACTTTCTTTTTTTGGGAATATTATGAATATTAGATATTTTATATTTGCATATGCATGCATTATGCACATGCAAATAATGTGGGCGACAACAGATAACAATAATGAGATGGTTACTACAACACAAGAGATACAAAAAGATACAACACAAGAGCAGCAAATAAATGACGAATATGCACGCATACAAACACCTCCAATCGAGTCCAAAACACTTTATATTAAATCCTTTTTTTCTCGCTTTAAATTTCATGAGCCATGGTATGTATTGCCTGCATATTATAGCTTTAGTGACATGTATAGCCCCGATTTAATGCGAACTGAAATCAAAGCACAAATTAGTTTCCGTTTGGAATTATTAAATGATGTAGTATGTCAATTTTGTGCTTTTAGTTTTGATTATATACAAAGAATCTATTTG
This sequence comes from Helicobacter sp., assembly GCA_029264655.1. Lineage (GTDB taxonomy): Bacteria > Campylobacterota > Campylobacteria > Campylobacterales > Helicobacteraceae > Helicobacter_A. Next base: position 2,230 of record JARHZY010000085.1, read on the forward strand.
CAAACTTATAATGATGCCCAAAGTGCACCTTTGCGTGATACAGATTTATCCCCTGCATTGAGTTTTATATATAAAAAGCCTATTCCTATTGCTGGTGGTAAGGGTGGGTATTTTAATTGGTTTTCTATAGCATATAGGCATGTAAGCAATGGGGAACGAGAAAATAAATATGACTCCGATCCGCGTCAAGTGGCATGGGGTGGCAACTTTGTGCGTTCTAAAGCATTTGATAGAATCATCATAGAAACAAATTATAAATATAAAGACTTTAATGCAAGATTACGAACATGGATGAATATCTCTGCAATAGCTTATGATGGTGCAAAAACAAATGGAGATATTGATAAATATACAGGCTATGGGGATATAAAACTTTCTTATACATATAAAAACAATCACTTTGAACTCTATCTTAATAATATTGTAAATAATTACTTCACAAAAGACTATTGGAAATGGAAGGGGCATATAGAGCTTGGATATAGCTATGGTGTGAGTAAGCACTATGCTATTTATATGCAATATCTATATGGTTATGGTGATAGTTTATATGAATATAGCTTACCTGTAAATCGTCTTGGTATCGGTGTGCGTCTGCGAGATTTTTAGATTCTAATAATGCTATGATTATTAAAACCACTAATATTAAAAGCTATATTGCAATAACACTTTTTAGTAAATAAGATTCTCTATAATACTATGCAATGAAATAGGATTCTTATAATTTTATGTAATAAAAAGATTTATGGTTTCATAGGGCTTTATAGCAATAAGCCTAGATTCTTATAGTTTGCAATAAATAAGACTTATGCTACACCAACAAACAAGCAATTAAAAAAGCTTATTTGAATAAGGCTTTAAACAATAAGCATAAATTCTCATAGCACATATATAAAAAGCATCGCATATAAAACCTTATATTTGTATTATCAAAGCCC
>JARHZY010000158.1 GCA_029264655.1 Helicobacter sp.
ATTGCAATGAAACTTACCAATAAAACAGGAAAACTTGTTAGTGTCTTAAGTGTAAATGACTGCAATATGGATTTAATGGTATTAACGACTTCAGGAAAAATGATACGCGTGCCACTTGATTCCATAAGAGAGGCTGGACGTAATACAAGCGGTGTTAAAATAGTTAGTCTTGGCAATAAAGATAAAGTTGCATTTGCAAGTATATGTAATAAAGAAGAAACTGATGAGCATGTATCAAATGAAGATGCAACGCTTGATTTACAATAATAGCAGAATATATCTCAAAGGATTGGAATGAATTTTATTAACGAAATTAATATTTCACCTGCAGAAGAAGCACGTTTTCAAGAAAACTATAAAATAGCAAGAGATGCATTAACGCAATGCCAAAACAATAAAAACTTACAATCATGCTTGCATTGTGCTACACTTTTTACATGCAGCATAAGAGAGCATTATGTCCAAGCAACTTATGAAAGTATGAGTAAAGGGCAAGAAGGTGCATTCGATTTTAACTAATAAAGATTGTCAATGCAATGTAATGCATAATAACAAACCATTGCAACCACATATAAATACGCAATTAAACATAATTACACCAAAAGATAGAAATATTTATTCCTATCTTTTAGAAGAATTAGAGCATTTTATAACACCTAAATTCCGCACAAAACAATTATACCACTGGCTTTACCGACATTATGCAACCAATGTAGAATCTATGAAAAATATACCAAAGAATATGCAAGCATTTCTTAGTGCTACCTTTTGCTTTCCTAATATTCATGCTATACACATAGAAGAAAGCCATGATGGCACAAAAAAATATCTTTTTCAAACGCATGATAACCTAACCTTTGAAAGTGTATTTATAAAAATGCGTGGAAAAGAATATGATACAACAGGACGCATAAAAAAAAGCGAGAAATATACATTTTGCATATCTTCACAAGTTGGTTGTCGTGTTGGTTGTGTGTTTTGTTCAACAGCCAAAGGCGGGTTTGTGCGTAATCTTAGTGCAGGTGAAATTGTTGAACAAGTGGTAGCATTAAAGAGAGATAATAATCTCTCTGCACATAAAAGTATCAATATTGTGTTTATGGGTATGGGTGAACCACTTGATAATCTTAGCAATGTAGCAAAAGCAATAAAGATTCTAAGCCATAGCGATGGATTGTGTATTGCCACAAGACGTCAGACAATCTCTACAAGTGGTATTGCCCCACAAATTGAAAAACTTGGTGCTATGAATCTTGGTGTGCAGATTGCACTTTCATTGCATGCAGTTGATGATACATTGCGTAGTCGCCTTATTCCTATGAATAAAGTTTATAATATTGAGAGAGTATTGCAATCTTTACGCAAATTTCCGCTTGATGCTCGCAAACGTATTTTGTTTGAATATCTTGTTATTAAGGATATTAATGATGATTTAATATGTGCGAAAAAGCTTGTTAAACTTTTGCATGGTTTTAAGGCAAAAGTTAATCTTATTCCATTTAACCCACATGCAGAAAGTGAATTTCAAAGACCATGCCCTCAAAGAATGAAAGCATTTGCTGATTATCTTTATAATAAGGGTATTGTAGCAACAATACGTGAGTCCAAAGGCATTGATATAAGTGCTGCATGCGGGCAATTAAGAGAAAAACATATAGCACAAAAAAATACTTTATAAAATTTGTGCCAAAGTGATATATCTATCAATATATTTTCATATATAAATCAAAAATTGCAGTTATATAGTTTTTTGTTTTTCATTATTAACATTGTATTTTGTAATATTTCATATGGGTAGCTTAAGATGGCATACTGCGATATAAAGATACAATGGATTTACTATGATAACACGCATTCTCATTAACAAATCACCAGCATTTGAACACCTTGAATTACACTTGCATCATGGCTTTAATGTATTAAGTGGTATAAGCGGTAGTGGGAAATCTATATTTTTACATGCAATTTTGAGTGCTTTTGGATTAAAAGAACCTAATGCGGCACTTGTTGAAATTCATCTTAAACTTGATTTACAATCACTTGGTATTTGCTTAGAAGATTTTGGGATAGCAAGTGAAATGCTTGATAGCTATGATGAGCTTGTAGTTTCTGTCTTAAAAAAACAAAATGCACGTTATTTTATAAATAATCAAGCTATCTCAAAAAAGAAATTAAGTGAAATCGCACATTATTTTATAAAATATATTAGTATAAAAGATGGCAATGAGCTTGAAAATGACTATATGTTGCATATTTTAGATGCACTTACAGGACAAAAAGATTCTCAATTTTATCCAATATTAGAAGATTACAAACAAACATTTTATGAACACAAACAATGTAAAATTGCATTACAAGAGATAGAAGAAACACAAAAAAATATAGAAAATCTCAAAGACTTTGCACAATTTGAAATTGATAAAATTACAAAAATACAGCCAAAACCGGGTGAATACGAAAAACTTATGCATGATAAAAAAATGCTAAGCAAGAGAGAGAAAGTTATGGAAACATGCCATAGGGCATTGCAAGAGCTTGATAATTTAGATTCAGCACATAAAGCCCTCGAATTACTTGGTATTGATAATACTCATTTTTTTGCAAATATTATGGAGATAAGAGGGCATATAGAAAATGGATTAAATGATTTTCAAAATCTTGATATAGAACCAGAGGCACTCCTTGAACGTATCGGAGAGCTTGCAGAAATAAATCGTAAATATGGTAGCGAGGAAGCAGCCTTACAACATCTTGCTATGCAACAAGAAAAGCTTAAGGAATACGAACATATTACATTTGACAAAAAACAACTTGAAAAACAATATACACAACTCACCAATAAGCTTACAGAGCTTGCAAATATATTGCACCAAAAACGCATCGCTATGCTTCCTGCTTTTATAGAGCAACTTAATCATTTTGCTACGCAACTAAGACTTGAAGCAGTAACGCTAGAGCAAACACAAACGCAACCTTATCAATATGGTATAGATATGTTGCATATTTATCTTGCTACAAAACAAAAAAATGTATTATCATCTGGTGAATATAATCGTATGCGGCTTGCTATGTTATGTGTAGCTGCATCATGCAACACACATGATACAGGTATATTAATACTTGATGAAATTGATGCAAATTTAAGCGGTGAAGAAAGTGAGGGTGTCGCTAAACTTTTACAATTCTTATCAAAACCATACCAAATATTTGCTATTTCTCACCAACCTTTTATGCCACTTTTATGTGATAAGCATTATCTTGTAAGCAAAGGAGAAGGGCATATAAGCACAATAAAGCTTTTAAATAAAAAAGAACGCATTAAAGAAATAGCGCGTATGATAAGTGGTTCAAAGCTTAACCAACATGCATTAAGTTATGCTGAAAAACTTTTGCAACAGCAAGAAAAAAGTTAAAATTATGGTTAAAATAGATGCTTTTAAAACCGATGTATTAAAGTTTTCTCACCATTTCTCTGATATATCATTATATTTATGTTACAATGGTAATTTTATGCATAAGGATATATAATGAATACAAACAATACACTAGAAACTCTTATTGATGCTAATAATAATATTATATATAAAGAGTTTCCGTCTTTATGGGAACAAATTAAAGAGGACTTTTGCACGCCACAATTAAAAGATCCTGCATATAACCATTTTTTAGAACTCTTTTTTAATTATCCCGGGCTTATTGCAATGGTGCATTACAGAATCGCTCATAGATTTCATAAAAATGGTTTTAAACTTTTAGCACGTTTGCTTATGGGATGGACACAATTCATCACAAATATTGATATCCACCCTGCTGCATATATAGGGAGACGTGTATTTATTGATCATGGGATTGGTGTCGTGATAGGAGAAACAGCACAAATTGGCAATGATGTAACAATTTATCAAGGTGTTAGCTTAGGAGGTGTTAGTTTAGAGCGCACAAAACGACATCCTACAATACTACACCATGCAATTATTGGAGCGGGGGCTAAAGTGTTGGGTGATATTGTGATTGGCGAACATGCAAAGATTGGCTCTAATTCTGTTGTTATTAAAGATGTGCCAGATAATAGCACAGCAGTAGGTATTCCAGCTAGAGTAATTAATAAGGAAGAAAAAAGAGAAAAAAATGAAAAGCCAACAAGGACAAAACTCCCAGACATTGATCAAAGTATGTTTGAATATGTGCTTTTCCGTCTTAAGTTTATTGAGGACATATTAACAAATATGCCAAATGATAATACGCAATGCAAAGATTTTTTACGCGAGCAAAACGATAAACTCCGCATGCGTGAAAAAGAGCTTGAAAAAACATACCAAGATTTTTTACAAGCATTGCATAAACAAGATACAACAGAAACAAAAACATGCGATAATAAATAAATTGCTGTTGGTATTTATAGTAGATATAATAATACCACAAAATCAAAGCATTACATAATGCTTAGCAATATTATGCAATGAGAGATTATGTAAAATTAAAGTGGAAATAAAAGTTTATAATGTATTAAAAAACTTTTGTATTTATGTATTTATAATTGATATACATTATATGCATTAATTATATGATTGTTTCAAAATTTCTATATTTTTATACATTTCAATAGATTTATTCATTACTTACAAAATAACTATACATTAGCTATATAATATACTCTATATAAATTGCACTATATGTTTATTTGTATTATATAGGATATTACTTTAATGCTATATAGTTTAGCATTAATACAATACTATTACAATATTCTCATATCCAAACTGCAAACACTTTTTAAGTTTAATATCTAAAATATACATACTATTTAAACATGTAACAAAAGTATTTGTGTATATTAAAATAAGTATTTATTAATATATTATATTTATTCTTGTTGTGTTTATTCTTGAGTTGCAATATAAAAGTTAAAGTGAAGATAAGGAGGTAGAATATAAAAGATTTAGACTTTGTGTAGAAAATGCTTTGTCTTACTTAATAAATAAGATATATACGCCATAAGGCAAATAAAGTAAGTGATACTATAAAGATAAATAATACTATAATAGATTGTATGTAAAAGTTCAGAGAAGCATATATAAATATAGTTATATTGATTATATGAGTTATATTATATTTTTATATGCTATAGAGTTATATTGTATGTTATATAAATAATATATTTTACTTATTGTAAAAATAAATACATTATAATAGCTTTATATATTTCTTTTATACTATGTTGCTTTATCATTGAGATTAGAAATAAACTTATTTGAGATTCTCAAGCTTTTTAACATTGCAAACCTTAAGCAAATAAAAAAAATACAAAAAGTCTTTCAATTTCTTACATAATATTAGATTTTATTAGATTCTAAGCCAAAAAACCTTAATTAGATTCTAGCTTAGAATAAGTCTTAGAGATTTGGGTTAGCAAGGCTTTTGTGCTTAAAACGAGAGCTACTCTATACTGCCTGCTTATAAAGAATATTTAATCTTATACAAATACTTTTTAAACTATTAAATGCAGGCATTATCTATAATAGATTAGTAAGTAAAATCTACTTACCACAAATATTTAGCTCCAATAGTAAGCAAATGGAGTTGTCCAAAACCATCATGTGAAACTATAAAGCTTTTTCTATTATCCTTTAATGCTAAAGAATAACCAGCCCCTATATCTAATTTATCAT
>JARHZY010000168.1 GCA_029264655.1 Helicobacter sp.
TTCTCCATATATAAAATTTTCATTACCATATACTACTTTAGATATTGGTTTGTTTAAAGGTAATTATTTATTCCCAAAGGCTTTTTATGATGATAAGCACTCATATTTAATTTATAAATATAAATAAGCATTATATGCTGTATCGTTCTATAATGATAGACAAATGTCTTATATATTTTATGCAAAATCTCTGCAGTGGAAAAATAAAACCTACCAATGGAATATTGATATATCATTTTTAAGGTAAAGCAAAAAGCTATGTAAAATATGCGGGAATACTTGTATTAGCAATCTATTCTTAGATTAAAATAACTCCATATATCTCAACATTTGACTATAATAGTAAAACTCTACTTTAATATTAAATAAAGCAGATAAGAAAAAAGAGTGAAGTAACTTTTATTTATTGTATTTTGTTATAATGGGCTATTCTGTTTGGCGAGGTGAGTATATGGGATTCTATAATAAAATAAAACCATATCTTTATAAATATGATGCTGAAAAAGTGCATAATTTAGCAATGGGTATCATGCATTTACCACAAAAGATTCCCCTGCTTGAATCTATGATTGTGCGTTGTTATTGTCGTATCCATGATAGTTTAGCCCAAGATATACATAATCTACACTTTTATAACCCTATTGGGCTTGCAAGTGGATTTGATAAAAATGCAGAAGCAGTGCGGGCACTTGCTAGTCTTGGGTTTGGTTATTTAGAGCTTGGCAGTGTTACACACATGCCTCAAGATGGCAATGAAAAACCGCGTTTATTCCGTCATGTTGCAGAAGAGAGCTTGCAAAATGCAATGGGATTTAATAATATTGGGGCAAGAGGTATGCTTGCCAATCTCAAGGAGATTTATCCTTTTTGTATCCCGCTTGGTATTAATATTGGTAAAAATAAAAATATAGCACAAGGCGATTCGCTTAAAAATTATGAGTTAAGCCTTGATACTTTAAAAGATTATGGCGATTACTTTACTTTTAATCTTTCATCGCCAAATACGCCGGGCTTACGCGATTTGCAAAATGAAAAATTTGTAGCAGAGCTTATTACTATGGCAAAGAGTATTACGCAAAAACCACTTTTTATTAAAATATCTCCTGATATGGCAATAGATTCTATGCTTGCAGTTTGTGATGTGGCTATTACAAGTGGTATAAGTGGTATTATTGCAACAAATACAAGCACTGATTATAGTCTTGTGGCAAATCCAGAAAAACGCGATAATGCGTGTTTTGGAGGCATTAGCGGTAAAGTGTTGGCATCAAGATCAAAAGAGATTTTAAAGATTCTAGGGCAGCATTTTTATAAAAAAACAACGCTTATTGCAGTTGGAGGAATCTATAATGCAGATGAAGCTTATGAGCGTATAAAACTTGGTGCAAGTTTAGTGCAGATTCTAAGCAGCATGATTTATGGTGGTCCAACTATAGTAGCCAAAATCAACAATGAGCTTGCACAAAAGTTGCAAGCTGATGGTTTTCAACATATTACAGAAGCGATTGGAGTAGCGATACAATGAACAAAATTTTAGTAGGAGTTTTCATAATGAGTAGTATTATGCTAGGTAGTGTTTTGCCAAAATATGAGAGCAAAACACTTGCGAATGGTTTGCAAGTGGTAGTTATACCATTGCATAATAAAAGTAATGTTATTGAAACAAATGTGTTTTATAAGGTTGGTTCGCGTAATGAAATAATGGGAAAAAGTGGTATCGCCCATATGCTTGAACATATGAATTTTAAAACAACAAAAAATTTGCGTGCTGGCGAATTTGATGAAATTGTCAAAAAAATGGGTGGCATTAATAATGCTTCTACAAGTTTTGATTATACGCGTTATTTTATTAAATCAAGCACACAGAATCTTGATAAGTCTTTGGAGCTTTTTGCAGAACTTATGCAAAATTTACAATTTATAGATTCTGAATTTCAGTCTGAACGCGATGTAGTCGCACAAGAGCGTCTATGGCGTACTGACAATTCCCCAAGCGGTTATCTTTATTTCCGTTTTTTTAACACTGCTTATATATACCATTCATACCATTGGACTCCAATAGGCTTTATGGATGATATACGTAATTGGACATTAGCAGATGTGCAAAAATTCCATGATATTTATTACCAACCGCAAAATGCAATTTTACTTGTTAGTGGTGATGTTGTGCCGCAAGCTGTTTTTAGTAGTGCAGAAAAATATTTTAGTGGGATTAAGAATAAAGCAGATATTCCAAAAGTTATTATGCAAGAACCTAAACAAGATGGCATAAGAGAGGCATCTATTAAAAAAGATACAGGTGGGATAGAATGGCTTATAATGGGCTTTAAAACACCAAGTTTCAACCATAAAGACCAAGTGGCATTGGAAGCAATTGGTGATATATTAGGTGGTGGTAAAAGTGCCATTTTGCCTACAATATTACAAGATAAATTACAGCTTGCTTCATCTGTAAGTGCATATAATATGGATATGGTTGATTCTAGTATGTTTATTGTTGTGGCAACTGGAAATGCAGGAGTGCGTGCTACTGATTTAAAAAATGAAATATTAAAGCAAATTGATAAGTTGAAAAAAACACAAATCACACAAGCACAACTTGATAAAATTAAGATAAATACACGTGCAAGTTTTATTTATAGTTTAGAAAGTGCAAGTTCTGTTGCAGATTTATTTGGTTCATATTTTGTACGCGGTGATATACAACCGCTTTTGGAGTATGAAAAAAATCTTCATTCTTTAAGCACTACACAAATACAAGATGTTGCAAAGAAATATTTCACACTTGATAATGCTACAATTTTGATTATGACAAATTAATAAAAATGAATATATTTATTGCTACTTATATCATGGATAGCAATATTTTTAGCTATAAGCTAGTAATTTTACATAAATTACTAGCATTGCTTTATTTCTGTATCTATATTTATATTGTGTTCTTACCTATTATGCATTCTGTCAATAATTATAAGCCATTGTTATAAAAGCTCTCTACAATAAATGAAACATACAAACAGAAAGTATCAAAAAGCATATAGAATCTTTGTATTTAATGTATTGTTATTATATTGGCATTGTGTTTATACATTGTAAGTCAATATATTTTCACGATACCTTAATGTAAGGCATACAAACATCTTGCATATTATTTTTTATAGGATGCAATAATTCTGTATATTTTTCATTAAACTAAATAAAGTTTATATATATAAACTCATATTTTATGCTATAATAACACTAAAAGTTTTACGAGGTATTTATGGCAAAAAGTTTATATCAAACATTACATATTAGTGAAAATGCAAGTCTTGATGAAATTAAAAAGGCATACCGCAAACTTGCACGGCAATATCACCCCGATATTAATAAAACTCCAGAGGCTGAAGAGAAATTTAAAGAAATTAATGGGGCATATGAAATTCTTAGCGATCCACAAAAAAAAGCCGAATACGATCAATATGGTGATTCTATGTTTAATGGGCAAAACTTTAGTGATTTTAGCCGCTCTTATCAAGGAGCAGATCTCAATGATATTTTAAAAAATATTTTTGGCGGACGCGGTAAGGGTTTTAATAGCGGAAGTGCAGGGTTTGGTGGCTTTGATTTTGATTTTGGTAATGGTATGCATGATAATATTGACTTAGATATTGAGGCAAGTGTAGCTATTAGCCTTAAGAGTGCGCTTTTAGGTGATACTATCCGCATACATTTAAATAGTGCAAGCTTTGAGTTAAAGATTCCAGAGGGTATCACTCAAGGTTCAAAATTAAGGGCAAAAGGAAAAGGTAAAAAACTTGGCAATATGGTGGGCGATGCTATTATTACCATTACTATCACACCAGAAGATGGCTATATTATTGATGGTTATAATCTTGTGCAAATGGTGCAAGTGCCTTTAAAAGCAATGCTTTTTGGTGATAAAATTACAATGGCAACATTACGCAAAGAAATAACAATTAAGATTCCTGCTAATATGCAAAATGGACAAAAAATGCGTATTGAAGGTATGGGATTCAAAAATAGAAAGACAGGGCAATATGGAGATCTTATCTTGCAAGTTTATGCGAAATTGCCAGATTCTAGTAATTTTAGTGAAGAATTGCGTATGCTTTTACAAAAAGAGTTATAAGAAATTGAAAAGGAATAATTATGGATGCGAGTTATGATGAACCGGTTTTTTTAATTAGTGTAGTTGCAAAAATACTTGATATTCATCCTCAAACTTTACGCCAATATGAAAAAGAAGGGCTTATTGAGCCATCACGCACTGATGGTAAAATGAGACTTTATTCTCAACGAGATATGGATAAAATCAAGACAATTTTAAAACTTACAAGGGATTTAGGTGTAAATCTTGCGGGCGTTGATATTATTTTACGACTGAAAGAGCGTATGGATGAGCTTGATAGCTTAAATGATGATTTGCGTAACAATCTGCATAAGCACCAAAACAATAAAAATATTGTTGGTGATTTAACAATTGTAAAAAGTTCATATGAGCTTGTCTTACATGCAAAAAAATGATATAAAATACTTGCTTAAAAGAGTTTTGTAAAAAAGGGAAAAACATGAAAAATTTATTTGGAAAAATTTTTGGCACACATAATGATAAGATTCTAAAAGGTTATCGCAATCGTGTGCGTAAAATTAATGCGTTAGAAAAAGATTTAGAGGAATTAAATGATGAGGCTTTACAACATAGATTCCAATCTATTCAAAATGAGGTTACACATAAGCTTGAGAGCTTAGATGATAAGGCATTTTCTATCCATGTTGTTAATTCACTTCTTGATTCAAAGCTTGAAGAAGTATTTGCACTTACAAGAGAAGCAAGTAAAAGAATACTTGGTATGCGGCATTTTGATGTGCAGCTTATAGGGGGTATGGCACTGCATGAAGGCAAAATTGCAGAAATGAAAACAGGTGAGGGGAAGACTCTTGTAGCTACTTTACCTGTTATTTTAAATGCACTTTCAGGTAAAAGTGTGCATGTTGTTACGGTGAATGATTATCTTGCTAATCGTGATGCCCAAACTATGCAGCCACTTTATAATTTCTTTGGTTTTAGTGTAGGTGTTATTACAAGTGCAATACATAACGATGAAGAACGTTTGCGTATTTATGCAAGCAATATAATCTATGGCACAAATAATGAATATGGCTTTGATTACTTACGCGATAATATGAAATATAATTTAGACCAAAAAGTGCAAAAACATCACTTTTTTGCAATTATTGATGAGGTTGATTCTATTCTTATTGATGAAGCGCGTACACCACTTATTATTTCAGGACCAATTAATCGTAAAATGGAAAATTACCAGCTTGCAGATTCTGTAGCAAAGAAAATGAAAAAAGATGAAGATTTTAGTATTGATGAAAAAAATCGTGTTATTCTCACAACAGAAGATGGAATAAAAAAAGCTGAAACACTCTTTCATGTTGAAAATTTATATGCAATCGAAAATGCATCATTATCCCACCATCTTGACCAAGCACTTAAGGCAAATTATTTGTTTGTTAAAGATAAAGATTATGTTGTGCAAAATGGAGAGGTTGTTATTGTCGATGAATTTACAGGGAGATTAAGTGAGGGCAGACGCTTTAGTGAGGGATTACACCAAGCCTTAGAAGCAAAAGAAGGTGTAGCCATCAAAGAAGAAAGCCAAACGCTTGCTGATATTACATTTCAAAATTATTTCCGCTTGTATGATAAATTAGGCGGTATGACAGGGACTGCACAAACAGAGGCAACTGAATTTTTAGAGATATATAAGCTTGAGGTTGTCTCTATCCCCACAAATCTTCCAATACAAAGGCAAGATCTTAATGATCTTATTTATAAAAGTGAGCAAGAAAAATTTCAAGCTGTGCTAGATAAAATTACAGAGCTATATAAAAAAGGGCAACCAGTCCTTGTTGGGACTGCAAGTATAGAAAAAAGTGAGATATTGCATGAATGGTTAAAAAAAGCAAGAATCCCTCATAATGTTTTAAATGCAAAGCAACATGAGAAAGAGGCTGAAATTATTAAAAATGCAGGTTTAAAGGGAGCAGTTACTATTGCTACAAATATGGCGGGTAGGGGTGTTGATATAAAAATTGATGATGAGATTAGAGATCTCGGGGGACTTTATATAATCGGCACAGAGCGGCATGAAAGCAGACGTATTGATAATCAATTACGCGGTAGGGCTGGGAGGCAAGGCGACCCCGGTGTAAGCCAATTTTATCTTAGTCTTGAAGATTCTTTACTCCGAATCTTTGGAAGCGATAAGCTTAAGGGTATTATGGGTAAGCTTGGTATGAAAGATGGAGAGAGCATAGAATCTGGTATGATTACAAAATCCATAGAGAAAGCACAAAAGAAAGTAGAATCTCTGCATTTTGAATCACGCAAACATTTGCTTGAATATGATGATGTAAGCAATGAACAACGCAAGGTTATATATAGATTCCGTAATGAATTATTGCAAAAAGATTTTAACATGGCAGATCGTATTGCTGAAAATAGGGCAATAAGCGTGCATTATTTATTAGAGCGTAATCAAATTTTACCGCATGATGTCCCTGAAAATTATGATATAGAAGCACTTTTAGCAACATTAAAAGAAGAATATTTACTTCTTTTAGCAACTTCATTGCAAGAAAAAACTTATCATGAGATTGAAGAAATCCTTATTGACACAATGCAGAAAAAGTATGAAGAAAAATTTGCCCATACAACCCCTGAAATGCGTAATGAGCTTGAACGCATTATCTATTTACAAGTTGTTGATAATGCGTGGCGAGAGCATTTGTATGCAATAGACCACCTAAAAACAGGGATTAGCTTGCGAGGATATAACCAAAAAGACCCTCTTGTAGAATATAAAAAAGAGAGCTACAATTTATTCCTAGAGCTTGTAGAAAATATTAAGATTGAGGCATACCGCACATTGCAAATCATTCAATTTAATACACAAGATGTGCAACAAGAAGAAGAAAAAATTCTTTCAACACTTGAACAAAATAATGATAACATTGTGCTTAATCACAATGGATTAGAAGAAGAGATTCAAGATAAAAAGCCAGCACGTAATGAGATATGCCCATGTGGTAGTGGTAAAAAATATAAGCATTGTCATGGGAAAAGCGGACCAAAGCGAGGTATGCTTGCACAACAAGCAGTGGCTAAAGAAGGTATGTAAGATAAGCTAAGGTAATAAGACTATATTATTATAGTTAAAAATAGAATATAATAAAAAACAACTTTATTATAAAATTCTAAATATTCATTGGAGGATATAATATGGCATTACAAGATACCCATAGAATCTATTTTGAAAACTTACTAGGCATAGAAAATGCTAAATCAGATACTATGCATAAACTTGCATATAGTTATGATGCGACACGAGAGGAGAGAGAACCAGATATGGTGCTTTTTCCACGCAATGAGGAAGATATAAGTAATATCCTAAAGTATTGCAACCAACATCTTATCCCTATTGTGCCACGTGGTGCTGGTAGTGGTTTTACAGGTGGTAGTATTGTGGCACAAGGCGGTATTGTATTAGCGTTAGAAAAATATATGAATAAAATATTAGAGCTTGATACAAAAAACCTTATTGTGCGGGTGCAACCCGGTGTTATCAATAAAGATTTGCAAAATTTTGTAGAATCACATGGACTTTTTTATCCCCCCGACCCTGCAAGTGAAAACCAAAGCACAATAGGAGGCAATGTTAGTGAAAATGCTGGTGGTATGCGAGCAGCAAAGTATGGAATCACAAAAGACTATGTAATGGCAATCCGTGCGGTATTGCCAAATGGTGATATTATCCGTGCAGGTAAAAAGACAATTAAGGATGTTGCAGGGTATAATGTGGCAGGTATTTTAATTGCAAGTGAAGGGACTTTAGCTGTTATTAGTGAAATCACTTTGAAACTTATTGCAAAACCACAATTTACTCGTTCTGCGATGGGTGTTTTTGATACGATTGAGCATGCTATGAATGCAGTTTATAAAACTATGGCAAGTGGCGTTACACCTGTAGCAATGGAATTTTTAGATAATCTTACTATTCGTGCAGTTGAGAGTAAGTTTCATAAGGGCTTACCTGTAGAAGCAGGAGCAATTTTAATAACTGAAGTTGATGGTAATTTAGAAGAGGAAATATGTTATCAATTAAAACTTATAGAATCTAAATTTAAGGAAAATGGTTGTATTGATTTTAAAATAGCAAAGGATTCTAAAGAAGGGCAGGATTTATGGTTTGCACGAAAGAATGCAAGCCAAAGTATTAGTATTTATGGAAAGAAAAAATTAAATGAAGATATTACGGTGCCACGTGCTAAACTCCCTGAATTACTTATGCATATCCGCGATATTAGTGAAAAATATGGTTTTAAGATTCCATGTTTTGGGCATACAGGTGATGGTAATGTGCATACAAATGTTATGGTTGAGGATTTAAAAGATTTAGAAAAAGGGCATGAGGCTATTACTGAAATTTTTAAAATAGCAGTCGCACTAGAGGGCACTTTAAGCGGAGAACATGGCATAGGGCTTGCAAAAGCCCCTTTTATGAATCTTGCATTTAATGAAGCAGAAATGGCATTATTCCGCAGTATTAAGCAAGCATTTGATCCAAATAATATTTTAAATCCCAATAAAATGGGGCTATAAACTTATACTATTGATAATATTCAAAGGAATAATTACTATTTCATATGTTATGTAATTGCTTAGACTATTTAGTATTAGGCTGTATATAATGGATAATGCTATTTCAACACAAAAGCTTTTTATGTTGTAATGCTTAATCAATAATATTATGAAAATCTATATCCATTTATCATTAAAATATAGAGATGGTGGTATATTTATACTTATTTTGTTTATTTACAATACGCTTTGCATGTATCTATATTCTTTCTAACCTTGTAGATTTGTCATTTATAAATTTAGTATTTTATAGGATTTTATTGTGCATTTGCCTTTATTGTCTTTAAATATATTGTTACTAAGGGGTGTTGGGATAAAATTTATTGCTTATATCTTATTGTTTCAATAGCGTTTCTCTCTAAAGTTTCCTATTTGCATATAATGTTTTATAATCTAATATTGCATAGTATTTTTTGAGAAACTACTCTTAATGTTGTGGTATGGTTATCATAGATATAACTTTAAATTTTAATAATTACACATTTTAATCAAACTGCATTGATATAAATTAAAATTACAAGTATTTTATAGAATCTTTTGCTTTGTTTGGCTTTGATTTAAAAAATATTTTTTGTGGTATGAAGGGCATGTTGGTTTGTATATAGGAATTTTAGACTCTAAACATTTCTTTATTGCTATTATGTAATTGGCTTGGATTTTAAAAATGAATGATAAGTATTGCTTGTTTGTAGTTCTTTGGATTGCAGGGTATTTTCCTATTATTATAAAGAGACTTATAAGCATGTATTACTATACAAATGGAGACTTCAGTAGCTTTTTATTGTATAGGGGATTTTTATCCCATTGTATTTATAATAAAGTGAGTTTTTAGCATGATGGTTAAATATTATAATTATAAGCCTTTTGTAGATGGTTTTTACTTATAGCCATTATTTAAATCTAGATTTATGCAATATATGAATGCAATGCAAGCAAATTTTTATTTTCTTATATTTTTATTAAAACTATAATACAAAATTTAATAATTTTAGATTTTACAAATAAGTAGCAAAAATTTACAACATAATATTACATCTTAAAAACAAAATTACATGTTACATTGCATAAACGTATCTAAAATACATTTTTAGTTTAGGTATTTTGTAAGAATATGGGTTTTTTGACTATATAAACACATAAAAATTAGTGTTTTACTCCTTTGTATTTTTTTATATAAAAATAGCTTGCAGAGACATTATAAGCCCAAAATCTTTATAATATAAATATAAGATATTATATGCATTTTTGTAACATGCATATATTTGTAATATGAATAATCCTATAATGTGCTAGAAAAATGTTTGAAAACAAGATACAATTAAATAATCTAGAGTGTTATTTGTGGTTTCTCTAAAAATTGTTGTGTTACACAAATAAGGCATTGCTAGACTATATAAGCTTTATTTTATAAAAAAGGATAAATATGAGTAAAAATACCGTAACACTCACAAATAATGAGACAAATCAAAGCTTTGAGTTTGATTTAATTAATTGCACGAGGGGACCAAAGGCGATTAATTTCAGCAAACTTTATGAAACTGCACAGCTTTTTGCGTATGACCCGGGTTATGGAAGCACTGCAGGTTGTGAATCTACAATTAGTTATGTGAATGGTGTAGATGGTGAATTACTTTACAAAGGCATTCCTATTCAAGATTTAGTGGCAAAATATAGTTTTACGGATGTGTGCCGTTTGCTTATCACTGAAGATGGATTGCCAAAAAATGAAGAAGAATCAGCAGCATTTGACCTTGAGTTAAGGCATAGGGGATTTTTACATGAGAGATTAAAATCTGTCTTTGCTGCATTTCCTGATAAAGCACACCCTATGGCAACACTTTCTGCACTTGTGAGTGTGTTAGCAACACTTTATTATGATCATAAAGAAATGGATGATGAAGATGATTACCAAATGATGGCAAGAAGAATTATTGCAAAAACTGCTACAATGGTGGCATTTTGTTATCGCCATAGTGTTGGTGCACCATTTATTGAGCCTGATGTATCAAAAAGCTATGTAGAAAATTTCTTATATATGTTGCGTGGTTATCCACATGGTAGGTTTAAAAATACATTACATGGTGAAGAGGGGATACAAGCAGTAGAGATTGAAGCACTAGATAAAATTCTTACATTACATGCAGAACATGGGCAAAACGCTTCTACAACAACCGTGCGTAATGTCGCATCAACAGGAGTGCATCCTTATGCTGCAATCTCTTCTGGTATTGCAGCATTATGGGGACCAGCACATGGTGGTGCAAATGAAGCCGTTTTAAAGCAGTTGCGTGAGATTGGTGATGTAAAAAATGTAGATAAATATGTTGCTAGAGTAAAAGATAAAAATGATCCATTTAGACTTATGGGTTTTGGGCATCGCATATATAAAAACTATGACCCAAGAGCAAAAACATTAAAAGCACTTAAAGACGATCTTAATAAGCGTGGCATTAAAATGGATATGCGTTTAAGTGAGATTGCAGAAAAAGTTGAAGAAGTCGCACTCAATGATTCATATTTCATAGAACGCAAACTCTATCCAAATGTGGATTTTTATAGCGGTATTATTTTAACTGCATTAAAGATTCCAACAGAATTATTTACGCCTATATTTGTTTTAGGTAGAATGCCCGGTTGGTGTGCAAACTTAATTGAGCATGTTAAAAATCCATCTGTTAAGATAACACGACCACGACAAGTATATTTGGGTCAATAATTGCATATTTTATAATGCTTATATATTATTAGAAAGTATTATGCTTTGTCTTACAAAGGAGGCAATATGGATACTCTCAAGATAAATAGTTATCATAAGTATGTTGCTGTATATGTATTCTTTTTACTCTCAATTGTATTTATTGTATGGAATCCATTATATGCAAAAAGTATGCAATATGAGATAAAAAAGAATTTTAGCACTCAATTAAAAGTAAGCACAAAGAATGATGATATAATAGGTGGGTATGCAAAATATAAGGTTACTCTTTATGTTAGCACTCAAGGTGATATTGATTATTTAAGTAATAAGCAAGATGAAGTTGTAAAGGTTATAGAAAAATCTGTAAGTAATTGTAATGCCCAGCAATTACAAAGCCATGCAGATAGGAGAATATTGGAATCCCAAATAACAAAACGATTAAATGAAGTGTTTGGTAAATCCTTAGTAAAAGCTACCTTTTTTGCAAATATGACAATCATTCCTGATATGAGCTATAGACCATAATTTCTATAATCTTTTTGTGGGTATGTTTGGGTATTTTGCTAGCTAGCTTTACACCTAAGCTATAGTTTAGCAAATATATTACATGCAAGACTATCGTTTTCTATAAAATTTAAATAATTGAAATATATCATATTATTCATTTAAAATGTTTTATAGCAGTTATTTTTTATACCATGCTAGGGAGTAGGTATATTTTTGTATTGTTAGATTCTTTTATTACATAGTATATATATTTCATTAAAGATTATGCAGTGTTATTTTTCTTACTCTCTGCATAATTAATATAAAATTTCTTTAGCATACCGCTAAGATATTATATCAAGAGATATAAATAATATGCAATGACTATAGATTTTCCTTTTTCAGTCTTTTATAATAGGCAAATGAGTTTCTAATATTTTTTCATACTGCTATTTTTGCAGCTCTTATATGGTTTGGAAGTCTTTATATATTTTTACATTCTTTATTGCTATATTATGTTATATTTTTGCAGAAGTATTTATATTGTGGCATTCTTTTTAGTATTTAATAGCTTAGAATCCAAACATATTGATTTGCATAAGTGTTTTGGATTCTAAAATAATTTTTTATTATAGCTTGCATTATTAATCTAGAAAATCCTATGAATCTATTTAGGTTATGTGGCTTGCTTTAATTAAGAATACTAAAAGATTGGTTTTTGTGTTTGAAATAAATAGAACACAATAAAGCTTTATCATATAAAAATTTTAGTAAGATTTTATTATGATGGTATTTAGCCCCATTTGCTACATTTCTATATGAAAGTGAGTTTGTTATGTTTGATGAGATTCCAAAAATAAAATCTTTTTTTTCACGCAGCGTGAGTATCCACCATACCAAAACATTTATATATGGACCACCCCAAAGCGGTAAAACAACGCTTGCACTTTGGCATGCTAGACAATTCCAACATATTTTTTATATAGATTCTAATATGCTTTTTTCAAAAGATTTATGGGAGCAGACAAAACAAACTTTACGCACACTTACTACACAACTAGAATTGCTTATCATTGATAATATTACTTTGGCAACAAGTGCTTATATTAACGATATAGTAGTATCATGTCCATGTATTTATATTGGTAAAAGAGAAGCATGCCCAACGCACTTTGTCCCATTGCGTATGCTTCCACTTAGTTTTGAAGAATATTTAGGTATTGATAAAAAAAAATTAAGTGTTGAGAGTTTGTTATCTAATTTTATTAAAGATGGTAATACTCCTGAAATGCTTTTACTTGCTGATTATAAGAAATGTGAATATAAATGGCGTGCAATACAAGTTGCCTTGCAAGATGATATGCTTGCATTTAGCCACATGCTTGCATTGCAAGCCTTAAAAACAAGTATCAACGGAATCTATACACATTTAAAAAAATATATAAAAATCTCAAAAGATAGAATCTATCCATTTATACGCACATTAGAAGCAAATGGTATTATACATATTTGCCAACATGTTGATATATGCCAAGAAATACATAAAAAAAAATGCAAACTTTATTTTTATGATTTTTCTCTTGCTGCTGATTTTGCATATTCTAAGCATTTTATGCGTGTTTATGAAAATATGATATTTTTGGAATTACTCTCTATGGGTTTTATATTGCAATATAGTGATTATTGTGATTTTATCGATATTGCACATAAAAGGATATTTTTTTGCATGCCTTTTGCAAGCACTGAATCTATTATAAAAAAAATAGCTCTTGTGCGTAAAAAAGAGAAACAATATAATGATTATACTCTTTTTGCAATCACTATGAGTTATCATTATATGATTGATGCAAAGGCAATGATAATTGATTTTGCAAATCTCTCACTACACTTGCGTATCCCTTAACTCTTTGTATAACTGATTGCGTTATAATATAATATTCTATATTCAAAAAAGGAGCATACTATGATATTGTTAAGTGGTCCATGTGTAATAGAAAGTGAAGCAAATCTCTTTAAAATTGCAAAAGAGCTTGAGTTTGCACATAATGATATATCGATTGATTTTTATTTTAAGGCGAGTTTTGATAAAGCAAACCGCACAAGCTTAGAAGGTTTTAGGGGTCCTGGGTTAGATGAAGGACTATTGCTATTGGAAAAAATAAAAAAAGACTTTGGATATAAAATTATTACAGATATTCATGAAAGCCACCAAGCAAATGCTATTGCTGAAGTAGCTGATATTATACAGATTCCAGCTTTTTTATGCAGACAAACAGATTTAATTGTGGCAGTTGCAAAGACATCTGCTATTATTAATATTAAAAAAGGGCAGTTTATGAATCCAAATGATATGAAATATAGTGTCCTTAAAGCATTAAAAACAAGAGATTCTAGTATAAGTGATTCAGATTTTACACAAAATGCCAATGCCTTAAGCACAAAGCATGGTGTATGGCTTACTGAAAGGGGGAGCACATTTGGTTATGGGAATCTTATAGTGGATATGCGTTCGCTTGTTATTATGCGGCAATTTGCCCCTGTTATTTTTGATGCGACACATAGCGTGCAAATGCCCGGAGGACTTGGTGGTAAAAGTGGTGGTGATAGTAGTTATGTGCCTTATCTTGCACGTGCTGCAAGTAGTGTTGGTGTAGATGGGTATTTTATGGAAACACATTTTAATCCAAAGGAAGCCTTAAGTGATGGTCCAAATATGATTGAAGTAACAAAATTAAAATCTCTGCTTGTAATTCTTAAAGAGCTTGATTCTATTGCAACAAAAAAAATATAATAGAAATTTTATCAACTCTAAATATGCAAATTGCTGACTACCATAGCAAAGATTTGCCTAATGTTGCAATATTTAAAGATTGTCATATAAATTACAGCATAAAAGAATCACTTTAAAAACATACCAATAAGATATAATCCCCCTATAGAAGCAAGAAGTCTGAAAGATTATTATAAACTCTTTAAGGCAGGGAAATAATTTTATTTTACATATATGCAAGTAATGAAACATTATATAGCCACTTTAGCATAATTGACTGCTAATTATAAACAACTACATTATACTAAACACACTCTAAACCATGCTTATTGTAAGGTTTTATATAGCTTATATTATGCTTTGGTAATGAAAATATTATAATATGGAGAAAAGAATATAAAGTTATGAAGTGTAAAATGAGAATAGTCGTAAAAATCTAAACCTATACTACTCACTATAATAATATTACTTCAATAACAACCTACTAGCTTAAAGTGCTATGATTACATATTATTAGAATCATAAAATGCAATTTCTTTAAAAATTAAGATTATACAAGAAATAAAGATTCTATATTATGCAACACTAAGACGTTTTCTACCTTTTGCTCGTCTTGCATTAATAACCCTGCGTCCATTTTTTGTTTTCATTCTTGTGCGGAATCCATGTGTTCTTTTTCTTGGTGTATTATGTGGTTGGTAAGTGCGTTTCATATTTATTGCCTTTTGATTGAAATAAACTTGCAATCATACCATACTTTTTTTATTTTTGCAAGCTTTTTGCTTATTTTATGGTATATATTCATCACTACCATTATTTGGTGTTATAATCGCTTTTGGTGTATAATTTGTAGCATGATATACAAAAGCTTGGTAACTTCTTGCATAATATTTTGCAATCATTTGTTGCATAAAATGCTGTGTTGATGGCTCAAACCATGCATTATTGCTAAGCATAAGCACATATTTTGCCCCTGTTTTATATGGTAGTGCCATTGTCCCTTCATAGCAATTTGCAATTGCGATATGGAAACCCTGCGTTACAAATGTTACAATACCATTACCTTGATTGAAACCAAATTTTTCACCAAAAAATTGCTCAAAAATTGGAGATAAAAAAGCATTGAAAGGTAAAGTTTCACCAAATGGCACAAGTGCATTTTTATCTGCTATAAGGCTATGCCCTTTTGCAAAAATATAAATTGTATTATAATAGCCTATTTGCATATTTGGTGTATTGATATAGCTTGATTCTGGAGAATGTGTAGTAGCATTATGTGTTAATGTATCAAGTGTTATAGGAGATAATTGCATAATATTTTGTGGGTATAGGGTAGCTTGTTGCAGACGCATAGCCCCTGCTACAATAGTAATCTTATGGCTTAGTGCAAGCAGTGTTTGGTATAGTGTATTTTCTGTATTTAAGAGTAAAGGAAAGCTTGTTTCTGGTAGGATAACAAGAGGATAACCATCTTGTATCGCTTGATTGATAGCTTGCAAATTATTATGTATAATTTTTGTTTGATTTTCTGGTAGCCAACGTATATCTTGTGGGTATTGAGTTTCTATGATTTTTGCATGTAGTTGTGGTATTTGTATTGTGGTGTTATAATCAAAAGCAAGTAAAAACAAACATGGCACAAATAAGCGAACAATATGTTTTGTTATTATAAAGCAACATGCAAAGCCTATGCAAAGCATACTTAGCAATGATGCTGCAAAAACGCTATAGGCACTCAAGTATGCAAGATTAAGCCAATTAAAATCAAGCGGGTGGATTACAAAAAGCAATACTAAAACAAAAAGTCGCCATATTAGATTCTGAAAATAACATAATACCCATAATAATATGCCATAAATAATACCAACAGCAAGTATTCCAAAGGGTATTACCATGCCTAAATCTTGGAATCTAAAGCTAAGCGTCATCCAATAAAATCCAAAAATACCAACAAAAAATCCAAACCAAAAGCGATATGTACGTGGCATAAAAAGAAAGATAGTAATACTAAAAGGATATAATAAACTAACGCCTATATAGCTATTATTATGCAAATATGAAAAAATAGCTATACATAATATAATAAAGAATATAAAATATGATAATAGGTTATATTCAAAATATGCCTTAGAAGTATATAGTGGTATATTGCAAAAAAGCTTTGTTGGCATAGTTTCTTGCCCTTGTGTTTCTACATGTAAAAACATGAATAAAATGCAACAATACAATACAAAACATAGTAAAATACCACATAAGATTCCATAAAATATAGGCGATAATAAAGTAGCAAGCATAAACCACCAAAATGGCAACCAAAATAAAAAACCAAAGCAAGCCCCAATAATACCCTTATAAAACATATTGCCTAAGAAAGAGCGTTTTTTTCTTATATAGGTAGGCAATGTTATACTTGTTTGTTTTCGTAGCATATTATACAGAATCATGGGGCGTAAAATATAGTAAGGATAGCAAAATAAAGCACGCAATATTGCAGTAATATGCCAATATACCTCTGCATATGGTAAAAATACAAAATATTGCATTTTATATGCCCTAAAAATGCGTTTATAGTATGGTATTTTTATATCATTATTTTCTTGTATTTGTGGGATTTTTCTTTTCAAAATAACCTCTTTTTATAGCATAAGTTTAACCGCGTTCATCAATAATACTTGCTGTTTTATGCGGCGTTAAACCTGAATCTTGAATATCAAGTGTAGCAACATTTTCTACTTTTTCATCTTGTTTTATTGGAGATTCTGTATTTAATTCTTGTGTAGGTGTCGTTTGGTTTTCTTTTTCTTTATCTGTTGTGTTAGCTTGATGGAGCTTGCTTGGTAATTGTGTAAAAAGCTTTTCTTCGGGAAAAAACTTTGCTTGCAAGATTGTTAATACAATATCTGGTGTAATGCTCTCCATATTCAGCCCATATGTGCTATCTTGGTATGAATCTTGTGGTTTAAAGATTCCAAAAGGCGTGCAAACAATATGTTTTTTTTGTGTGCTAATTGGGGCATAGCGGTAAGGATTAAGTGTATTTTTATGTGGCAAGATTCCAAATGTGTTTGTATCTAATGCAGCAGCAGCATGCAAAAGCGTATTGTTATTGGCAATAAAAAGGCGACTAAGATGTATAAGGGCAAGCATTTGTGCCATATGATTGTTATATTGCATAAAAGATTGTGGCTCTTGTTGTTCTTGTAAGAAAAGATTATTGTATGAGAGATTAGGAAACTGCTCTAATAATATCTTATAGCTTTCTATTTCTTGTGCAGGTGCTACCAATAATACATTATGTAGCGGTGCTATTGCATTTGCAATTGTAAAAAAATGTTTAGCCTTCCAGCCAACACCATATAGTCCATGACTTGGGCAAAGTATAATGCACCCTTTTTCCAAGAGAGAATCTTCACCAAATTTTTGTGTTAGCATGTGCTGTGCTTGTGCTATATCGCTAAGTTTAAGATAAAGTTTTGGATAGATAAATTGCTTGCATTGTAAAAAACGCAATAAATCAAAATTATATGTTGCTTCATGTTTATTGCCAAGTGTTCTTTTTTGCTTAATCTTATAATTAAAGAGCAAAGAATATAAATGTGAAAATACCCCGATACGCACTTTAATGCCAGCACGGAATAGTGCCATTGTGCTTTTTTTATCAGCGACTAATGATAATGAAATATTAATATGTGCATGCTTTAATTCTTTTATAAGCTGTGTGCTTGTATCAATACAAAAAATCTGATGGATATGAGGATTGTTTTGGAAAAAAACCTGCATACTTGAATGCAATAATATGCTAATTTTTGCATTGGGATATTGGTGTGTTAAGGCTTGCACACATTGTGATGAAAGAATGACACTTACACCATCTTTATATGCATTGCAATGCACAAGCAGAAAATGGTAGGGCTTATGTGCGTGCAATGTTATCATACATTATCCTTATGATTATGAAGAATCTCTAAAATGTTTGCAACAATGTTTTGTGTATTTTGTGCCGCATCAACAACATAATCACATATTTGCTTATAGATATGTATGCGTTCATTATAAAGCTTTAATGCTTGTTCTTTATCCTGAAAAAGCGGGCGTATATTTGTTGTAGTGCGTTCTTGTTCTGCTTTTATACGCTTTGCAATTGTATCAAAATCACTTTGCAAATAAAAGCACTTACCAAGTTTTTTTATATCATGGAATATTGGCATACCCCCTCCTGTTGCAATGATATAATCTTGTTTTGTGGCAAAAGATTCTATAAAAAGGGATTCTAAATGTCTAAAATAAGCCTCACCTTTATATGTAAAAATATCTGTGATACTGCATTGCTCTTTATCCATAATATATATATCACTATCAACACAAGGAATTGCAAGTGCTGTTGCTAGTAATTGGGCTATTGTGCTTTTACCACTCCCCATAAACCCAATTAAAACAATATTAGTCATAATTTTTACCTTTGAAGTTTCATCACTTTTTCGTTGTGTATTATACAATAAAACAAAATACAAGATTAAAAAATATGATTCTTTTTAAAAATACCTACCTACATATCGATTGGAAATAATATAAAAATCCTTTGCATAATGTATTTGCAAAAACCAAGCATTATAAAAAAGTAAGCTTTATCCCGCATAAAATATACATGGTAAAATAATGAAGAAAATATTACCCTTAAATACTATAGTGTAGATTCTATAAGCATTTCTTACATAAAATATGCTTTATAGTAAATGTTACGAATAGGCTTATCTAATGTTTTAGTATATGCTGTGTTAGAATCTTGATACTTTTTAAATTGCAATAATGTTATCAACTAAGGCTTTATGCTGCAATAGTAGTAAATATTGAAATAATAATGTTTATTGATTTTTATTGCTAAAAGTGAAATAATTTAACATTAAAACCGCTTAAATTATGATAAATCATTTAAAAAATATGAAGCTTTACAAAAATAACGCATTATATCAGTAAAACTTTTTATGCCAACATTCCATGAAGCAAAAAGCAATAGAAACTAGTGTTATATTATGTTGTTATAATATTTTTATTTCTTAGCAAAAAGGAGACTTAATATAAAAGCCAATTAAATAAACTTAGCGTGCAAATATTTAAAATTAATCTTAATGATAAATTTATTTTTAAGTATATTATGCAACATACTTTAAGCAATGAGATATAAAAGATAACTACTATATCATTACACATAAATAATTTAAAGGTAAAGATGGTTTTGTTGTTTGTATATAATAATCGTGATTTTACTGCCAAATTAGGTATTGTTCAGTAAAATCACTTGATCACTAAAGGGGTTATTTAGTGGGGGCATGGACAAAATAGCCTAAATCCTGCCCTCCATGAAATTATACCACAAAAATATTTTTTTATAGTATATATTGAAGTTTTTTTAGGTAAATTTCATAATCTTAAATGTAATATAAAGGATTCTAAAATGTTTCAGCATGTAATTTGTCCAAATAAAGGCAACAAATATCTAGTAACTGCAAAGCTTAAATATAGTTTATATTGAAAGGGCGTATATTATAGAATGAATAAAGGCAAACTTTATAGAATTGTTAGATAACAAAGTAACTTCTATCTTAAGGGGGTAGGGGGTAAAGCATGAATTTAAGATAATGCATTTTACTTGATGATTAGCAAAGCTTAAGCAATAAAAGCACTAGCATAGAGAGTTTTATATGAGATAAAAGTAAAGTAAATTGTATTAATATAGCCTTATTCTTTAATAATGAAGCATGAAAGCAAATATGCAAAAGGAGAGTATAAGTATTGTTTAATGTAAGATGGCAAAGGTTTAATATTTTACTTCAAGCATGTAGATTTATATATGATATTATAAACTTAAGAAAAGAAAACAAGAAAGTGATATGTATAATCTTAATACATAAAAGAACTAGTCTTGCATATAAATGCAATAAAAGGCTTGAAGTTTTGCGACTTGATAACATAATTATTTTTATGCTTAAAGTTATTAAAGCATATATAAAGCAGCTTTAAAGCCCCTATTTTATGAGATAATTTGTAATATTATTACTAACCTTTACATGTGCTATTTGTGTTTTATAGGTATGCTTTATTTTTTATAGCCTAGATTAAAAACTATCCCTTAAACTTTTTATTGCTTTACATGTAGTGTATGTGCTTATTGAAGTCATTTTTAGAAATAAAACTTAAAAACCCATTAATTGTGTAGTTTGCAATAAATACTTAACTGCATATTTTAGGGACTTGTATATTTGTTTCGTGCCATATAAGCAAAAATATAAAGTAATTAACTTCGCAATAAAGCTAAGGCTTCCATATTGTGTAGTTTGCTTCAATTGTTCATTTAGCGTTTAATGTGTATTTTAGGGATTTAGCTAGATTATATATGCTTTATATCTTCTTTAAAAAACAAGTTTTTAAGACAACAACACCACACTTATCAACTTTTGCTTCAATCTCATCATCTTTATCTGTTAATCGTATATTTTTGATAGTTGTGCCGCGTTTAATTGTGCTTGATGCGCCTTTTATCTTTAAATCCTTAATTACATTTACATTATCACCCGCATGGAGTGTTGTGCCATTTGAATCTTTTGCCATAGTATTTCCTTTTTTGTTATATCATACAATTAATGTTTAAACAATCTATCAAAATGCAAAAAAAGATTTGGATGTGTAGTTTTAATATTTTTTGCAAATGTTTTTACATTAATATCTTGTATATTACCATGTGCTTCTTTATAAGCTTGAAACTCATGGATTGCCACCGCCATTGTATCTTCTAAATCAATTGGCATAAGTTCGCGGATTTCATAACGCAATAAAATCAAAAATTTTTCTTCATTATGGTGTTGTAAATGCCCTAAAAGATTATGCAAAGCTTGTTGTGGTAATGCTACAAATTCTTCACCATCTGCGGTTTTTAAAAACCATGCTTCATCAGATTTAAATGCACCCTCTACAAACTCAAGAAGCCAGCGATCCTCATCAAGTTGTGCCATATAGGCAATATTGCTGACATTTTGCAGGCTTTTTACAAGTTTGTGTTTGTTGTGTTTTTCATGTTTAGCCATACCATTACTCCTTTTTGTGCGTGCAAACGATTATGTGCTTCATCAATAATTTTACTTTGGCGACCATCAATAACTTCTTCACTCACCTCTAAGCCTCTGTGTGCTGGAAGACAATGTAAAAAAATCGCATTATCATGCCCAAGTGCCATTACTTTGGAATCTACTTGATAATGTTGAAAATCTCGCATACGTTGTGTTCTCTCTGCTTCCTGCCCCATAGATACCCATGTATCTGTTGTGATAACATGTGCTCCTTTAGCAATCTCACACATATCATCTGTAAGCACAATAGTTGCACCACTCTCTTTAGCATTAGTATATGCTATATCTAATATTTTTTGTTGTGGCATATATTTTTTAGGGCATGCAAGACGCAGTTCAAAGCCTAGCTTTGAAGCAAGCATAAGCCATGAGTTTGCCATATTATTGCCATCACCAATATATGCAACAATGGGTTTTGTAATATGTGGTGTTGGGGCTATAGAATCAAGGAGTGCATCTGGCATAAAAATACCGCATTCAATCATAGTAAGATAATCAGCTAAAAGTTGCATAGGATGGAACATATCGCTAAGCCCATTAATAACAGATACGCTTGAATGACGTGCAAATTCCTCTAATCGCTCATGCATATGTGTACGCACCATAATCATATCTACCATAGAGCTAATAACAGCAGAGCTATCGCGGATAATCTCGCCTCTACCAAGTTGCAAATCACTATTAGATAAAAAGATTCCAAAACCACCAAGTTGGTAAATACCCACTTGAAAGCTTACACGCGTACGCGTAGAGCTTTTTTCAAAAATCATTGCTAATGTTTTCCCGCTAAGATATGGTGTTGCAATGCCTTGTTTATAATCTCTCTTAATTTGCAAGGCAAGTGCAAGCATTTCTAGAATCTCATGCTTTGTAAAATCATTGATAGTGAGAAAATGTCGCATACGCATTCCTTCATAATATTGCAAAAAATAAAACATAATATTACAATAAAACATGCTAAAAATGTGATTTTTTACTTCATTTTTAGAATCTTCTCTGTTGTATTGTGTAGTTTCAGATTCCAATATTACTATTATAGCAACTTCTCTCTAAAAGTAGATTATTTTAGATACTCAAAACAATAGCATTACTTTATAATGGTATAAAAGCTATAGATGATATTACTTGCAAAGCTATGCTCTCTATGTTTGTTTCTATATAGGGCTTACTATGGAGCCATAGTATAACTTTATAAAAGTAAAGAGTTATAATGGGTTAGATGGGCATAGCCTTTATTACTCTATTTTTATTAAAACTCATAAGTGATAGAGAAATAATATCTCCTGCCCTCTCTTATATAGTTGAAGTTATTTTGATATGCAATTTTACTCTCATTATCTGTATATGATGCATAATCTATAAAATCAAAGTCAAAGAGATTATAGATAGAGAAATCAGCCCTTAAACCCTTCATAATATTAAAGTTAAATCCTAAATGTGCTAATACATAAGGTTTATAATATTCGCCTACAGCATTAACAATTTGTGCATAATTTTCATCGCTTGGGTAGATACCCCTATGTTGTCCTGCTCTAAATTCTGAACGCAATGAAACACCAAAATATTGTGTATTATAGAAAAGCCCTGCATTGAGATTATGCAATGGCACTGAAGTGAGTTGTTTGCCTTTGTCTGGTCCCTCTTCAATGCTTGTTTTATTGAGTGTATAGGCTAGATTAAGGCTTATTTCACCATAGCCAACACCAATGGGCTTCATCTCACCATAGAGTTCCATACCATAGCTAAATGCTCTGCTTCTATTAATGCTAATGCTACAATTTGCTTTATTATCTGTAACATTGCAAGTTCCTCCTATTATAGGGATTGACTGATCTTTAGCAATCCTTAAGCTATCGATTTTATCTCTAAAATCTGTGAAAAATCCTGTAATAGATGCACTAAAGTATTCATTATCACTTAATGCTGATAATTCATAGTTTATACTTGATTCTGGCTTTAGATTTGGGTTACCATATATTGGACTCTTGCCTTGATAAGAAAAATTCACTATACCGGGCACAAGTGTATTTAATGCTGGAGCTTTATAGCCTGTGGATACCCCACCTTTTAATACAAGCCATTCATCAATGGCATTATAGGATACATATAATCTAGGAGAGACATTTGCCCCAAATTTTGAGCTAAAGTTACCCCTAACTCCCGTAGTTACAAAGAGATTATCCCATAGGATAAACTCACTCTCACCAAAGATTGCCCCTATATGTTGGTATAACATAGAGTTTGCTCCTGTAGCTCCCATAACATTATCATTAAACATTTGAAACCAATATCTAGCACCAAAGGAAGTCTTTGCCCCAAAGCTTTCTGTAAAATTAAAAAATATATTTGCCTTAGCATCTGCTATAATATCATGGTTGATTATACCTCTAGTTTGTCCGCCACAAAATCCGTATTTACAAGTTGTGCCATTTGGAAATGTATCTTTTGGTATATATCTATCTGGATTTGCTGTAACATTATATTGCAAAGAGCTATTTAGAGATAGATTCTGTATTAATGCACCGGGATCTTTGATAAATACACCATCATAGTTTAATATCGCATTGCCACGATAAAAATTCATCTCGCTACCATAACCTCTTTCTGCCTGTGAATTTTGTTCTGTTTGTCCATTTTGTGGTGGAGTATAATTACCAAGTAATCCTTGCGAATTATCATAGATTTGTTGTCCAAAGTCTATATCTAAATAGGCACTATTTTTAGGGCTACTTAATGTTGCTTCACTTGCTTGTTTGCCATCATTCCATACAAGCCTACCGCCTACATTATAGATTTGTGCATGGCTTAAGCCTACTATGCTCCCTCGTCCTGCTGAACTTCCATCTGGAATAACTTTTAATTTATCCTGTGGCACTCTATCTCTTAGATAATACCTACCTCTTAGTATAAGCCCAAAGTCTTTTGCCTTTGTTAATGGACCGGAAGTAAAGAATGAGAGTGATTGAGAGTTACCAAAATAGCTTTTTTTTTGCAATGTATAATCTGCACTCACTGATGCACCCCATTTATCAAAGCTTTGCTTTGTAATGATATTGATAACACCACCTATTGCATCACTACCATAGAGTGTAGATGCAGGACCGCGTATAATCTCTATTCTCTCAATTGCTGATACAGGGGGCATAAAACTTGTGGCTGCTTGCCCAAATCCATTAGGAAACATAGATTCACCAATATCACCATTTACCCTTTTGCCATCTATTAAGATGAGCGTATAGCTTGCTGGCATACCCCTTATTGATATA
>JARHZY010000028.1 GCA_029264655.1 Helicobacter sp.
AGGCTTGTTTCTCAAACTTTAATTCTATAGAGCATATATTTCAATACTCAATAGTTGCAATAAAACCTATCCAATAAATAATTTAGAATCTAGTAATACTATATATGGGGTAACAAAATATTGCTATGCAAATTACATAATGTTTTTAGATCTTATAGCATACTTGTAAAATAATACAAAGCAAGTAGATTGTCAATAATATAGAAATAAAACTTGTATCATTTCTTTTTTAATTTTTGCTATTTTAATACAAAGAAGCAAGGGAATATAAAAATGATATGCATGAAAAATTATAGTAATATCTTATGCAATATCTTAGCATTAAAGCATGAGCAAACTTAGCATATCTTTTCATTCTAAACACATTTATTGGTATAATAATTTATATTTAGGGTTAGTGTATTATCTGTATTACTAACATTATAAAAGCAAACCAAAGCATAGAAAACCATTAATGAGTAGAATGTTTAGATTGGCTTTATTTGATAACTATAACTTTTTGCATTTAGTTTTTGGCTGCAATAAAGAAAAAGAGTAATTGCACTTTATTATATACCCCTATACTAATAAGATTCTATGAAACAAAATTCTTGCTACAACAATAAAAAATAATACACAATAAAATTGAAATTCTATATACTAAGCTAAGCTTACATGCAAATAAAAAAGTATAGCAAGTTAGCACTAATACACATATATGGATATTTGGGTTTATTTTCTAGTAGTTTTTAATCATTTTTTAAATACATGTGAAGCATTAAAAAATCAATGATAACATATCATTAATGTTATAATTATTGTATTACTAATAACTACCTAAACTACAAATATAAGTGGCTTCTATTTTACAACATAAAGTAACATTGCAAATTGCTTGTATGGGAGATTATCGCTCATGCTTATGATTTTTTATCAAGCACTTCAAATGCAGGGAGAATATTACCCTCCAAAAGCTCAAGGCTTGCACCACCACCTGTAGATATAAAACTCATATTATCTCTCTGTCCTGCCTTGTCAATAGCATCGGCTGTATCACCACCACCAATAAAACTAAAAGCATAGGTATTGGCAATAGCATGAGCAAGATTGAAAGTCCCACGAGAAAACTGATGTATCTCATATACGCCAAGAGGACCATTCCAAATAATGGTTTGGGAATCTGCAACTACTTCGCTAAATAACTTTACACTCGCAGGACCAATATCAACTGCAATAAAATTATTTGGTATATCTTGCGATGGAGTAATTTTAATCTCACTTGGATTTTCAATATTATTTGTACTTACAATATCTACAGGTAAATAAATTTTTACTTTTTTCTCTTTTGCACTTTCTAAAATAGTCATTGCATCTTGAATGAGATTATCTTCAACTAAGCTTGCTTGCATATCATAGCCTAATGCTTTTAAAAAAGTATTACTCATAGCCCCACCAATAATAATTTTATCTACCACATCAAGCACTTTTTGCAAAAGACTAAGCTTTGAGCTTACCTTGCTCCCTCCTACAATCAATAAAAGTGGATGCAATGGGTTTTTCATTACTTTCGCAAAAGAATCAATCTCCTTTTTTAAGAGAATGCCAGCAACTTTATGATCTGCAAATTTTGCGATACCATAAGTGCTTGCATGTGCTCTATGGCTTGTGCCAAACGCATCATTTACATAAATATCACAAAGGCTAGCAAGATTCTTACTCAATGTTTCATCGTTTTTTGTTTCACCCTCATAGAATCTAATATTTTCAAGTAAAATGATTTGGTGTTTATTTTCATTTTGGGCAATTTTTGCAGATTCAATAGTATCAGCAAGAAAAACATCTTTATTAACAAGACGTTCTAGTCTTTTTACAACATGCTTTAATGAAAAATCTGCACTGCGTCCCTTAGGTCTGCCAAGATGGCTTACCAATACGATGCTTTTTGCTTCATTATCGATACAATAATTAATAGTTGGTAAAGCTTCTCGCATACGCGTATCATCACTAATATTAAAGTCCTTATCCATAGGGACATTAAAATCAACACGGATCAACACTCTTTTATCTTTAATAGCAATATCACGTATGCTTTTTGCTTCCTGCATAAGCGTAATACTTGTAGCTTTTGGCATAATTACTCCTTGAAACATATATTTTGTATAGTATTGCTAGCATTGTAGCATAAGCAATTTAACTATACTAACTATACTGCACTCAAAATAAAGTAAAAATAACTATACTAAACAATATAGATAAATTGCGAAGTTATTATGTGGGCTTATTTATTTGCCTTTTACATTATTATTTTACTTGAATCTTTGCAACCTCATCTTTC
The DNA here is from genome assembly GCA_029264655.1 of Helicobacter sp. Lineage (GTDB taxonomy): Bacteria > Campylobacterota > Campylobacteria > Campylobacterales > Helicobacteraceae > Helicobacter_A. Next base: position 2,315 of record JARHZY010000028.1, read on the forward strand.
AGTGCTTTGCCGGGTTTAAATTTTGGCACCATTTTGTCTGCTGTTTTATAGGTTTTATCACTACCCGGAATTTTTCCTTGTTTGCCTTTTTGCACAGCATTTTCAAATTTACCAAATCCAACAAGCTCTACAGTATCATTTGCTTGTAATACTTTTGTAACTGCAGCTACTACAGAATCAAGTGCTTTTTCAGCTTCTTCTTTTTTTGAGTAATTACCAACTTCTTTGATGGTTTTTATAAAATCACTCTTTTTCATAATCAAACTCCTAAATAATAAATCTTATGAAATTATCCTCTTAGTATTATACTGAAAAGATAAACTAGCATTGTATTTGATTTTTTTATGAAAATCAAGCGATTTTATAACTAAATTGCAAAAAATTGTAAGTTTTTGCTACAATGCAACCCATAAAACAATTTTTTTTACTAAAAAAGGATATTTATGGCAATTAAACTTGCAATTAATGGCACAGGACGCATTGGGCTTTGTGCAGCTAGAATTATTGGAGAACGAGATGATATAGAACTTGTAGCGATGAATAGCACAGCTGATATTGATACATTGGTGCATTTACTGCGTTATGATTCAGTGCATAGATTCTATAATGTTGCAAAAATTGATGAACATACATTATGTATTGGCAAAAGTAAAAATGTCAGAATCTTAAGCGATAGAGAGCCAAAAAATTTAGACTTTGGTAAGGCAGTGGCTGTGCTAGAATGCACGGGTAAATTTAATGCTATGGAGAAAGCAAAAGCACATTTAAAGGGCAATGTGCAACGCGTTATTATTTCTGCTCCAGCAGATAACACGCCTACTTTTGTTTATGGCGTTAATCATACACAATATAACAATGAAAATGTAATTTCAAATGCTTCTTGCACAACAAATTGTCTTGCCCCCATTGTAAAGATTTTAGATTCTACTTTTGGTATTGAAAATGGTTTAATGAATACTATTCATAGTTATACAAATGATCAAAATCTTCTTGATGTCAAACATAAAGATTTACGCCGAGCACGTGCTGCAGCATTAAGTATGATACCAACAAGCACAGGTGCTGCAAAGGCTATTGGGCTTGTGTTACCACATTTAGCAGGCAAACTCAATGGAGTTTCGGTGCGTGTGCCAACACCTGATGTAAGCCTTGTTGATTTAAGCGTTAATCTAAAATGTGCAGTTGATAAAGAAAGTATTAATGAGGTATTTTATAAAGCACAAAATGGAGAAAGCTTTGATGGAATCTTTAAAGGGCTTGTTGTAGTTGATGATGAAATGCGTGTTTCTAGTGATTTTATTGGGCATAGTGCAAGTGCCATTATTGTGCCAGATAAAACTTTAAGTATTGGAAAAAGCACAAAGATTCTAGCATGGTATGATAATGAAATGGGTTATACACACCGCCTTGTAGATATGAGTGCCTTTGTATGTAAGAATCTCTCATAGCCTTTTGTGTTATGGGGTTTATTTTCTCATTGCGTTATGAGTTAATATTATGAAATTAAACATGAGTATAACAAAGTGCTAAAACTTATAGCCCCCTTGTATCCAAAATTGCCTACCTATTTCATAAATAGGTATAGCAGTTGTCCCTGCGGTAGTAGAAAAATTCACACTTGCAAGGGCAATATTCCTTGAATCTAACACATTAAAAATATCTAAATTAACATATGCTATATTACCTTTTTTTATATTAAATTCCATGCCTATACGCATATCCCAAGTAAATGCACCCGGGACAAAGAACTTCTTAAATGTATCAACCTTTGTTAAAACGCCATCAATAATAAAGCTATCTTTATCTGCTTCGTTTGTAACACTTGCCATTGCATTATAT
>JARHZY010000135.1 GCA_029264655.1 Helicobacter sp.
CGGTATAAAGCTGTTTTACACCAAGCCTTAGGGCTTCCTCTTTTTTTAATTCATTTCTTGCAAACACACTTACTTCTGCCCCAAGATAAAGTGCATATTTTACCGCCATTACCCCAAGCCCGCCAAAGCCCGCTACTGCGACTTTATCTCCTTTTTTTACATTGCTAAATTTAAGTGGCGAATAAGTAGTAATCCCCGCACAAAGTAGTGGTGCAATCTTTTCTAATGGGGCATTTTGCGGGACTTTTATAGCAAATTTTTCACTCACTACAATATTATTTGAGTAACCGCCATAGGTTGGGATATTATCGTGAAAACAATCAAGACAATCATAAGTAAAAACTACCTTACCATTTTGGCAAAACTGCTCTTGACTTCTTTTGCAAGCTTCACATTCACCGCAACTATTCACCATACAACCAACTCCTGCATAATCGCCAACTTTAAATTTGGTAACCTGCTTGCCAACTGCTACAACGCGTCCTGCAATCTCATGTCCGGGCACCATAGGGTAAATACCTTTTTTCCATTCACTCCGTGCTGAATGTATATCGCTATGGCAGATTCCAGCATAAAGAATCTCAATCAAAATATCATTCTCACCCATAGCATGCCGTGTAAAAGTAAAAGGTTTAAACATATCATCTTTATGACTCACTGCATAGCCTATAGAATCTATTTTTTGCCCATTTACTGCTTGTGCTAAATTGCTTGCTAAAAGCATGATCTGCTCCTTATAAGATAGTTTCCATGAATGCTTATAGAAAATATGCTATTAATTTTAGCATCAAACATATATTTCTATTAGCTCCAAAAATTGCTTAAATTATTAAGCAAGTGTTTTAAGATTTAGAAAATAAAGCCATATTATAAACCTTAATGTCTAGTATTTGTCAAACTTTTTTTGTAGATTCGGTATTTTTGTAGATAGATTGTGCGGTTATGCCTCATAATCATAAATATTAAAATCAATAATATATGTCTGTGTTATTGCAATTTAGAGTGTATTAGTATTGCACAAAGATTCTAAAAAGGTAAGAAAAATATGTTGTAATTGTTCGATATCGCGTAAAGATACACGTTCATCTATTGCATGGATTCTATCATTGCAAACACCAAGCTCTACCACTTTTACACCATATTCACTAAAGAAACGTGCATCGCTTGTGCCACCACTTGTGCTAAGGCTTGGTTTGATTTGTAACTGCCTATAAACTGCATCTTGCAGAAGTGAGATAAGTGTAGTATCTTCTGTAACAAAGCTTTTTGAGCTTTGTGTAAGCTCTAATGTATAAGGGAGTCCTGCTAATATAGAATCTATATATGAACGCACACTTTGTGGTGTTGTCATTGTGGAATTACGCACATTAAACATAATTTTTAAATCATTTGGTGTTACATTAACTGCTTCAATACCCCCGCGTATATCTGTTATAACAAGCTTTGATTCGCTAAATACTGCATCACCTGAATCAAGATATATACCTGCTAATTGCCCAAGTTTTGCCCCAAGTAATTCTACAGGATTACTACATTTTTCGGGATAGGCAACATGCCCTTGTTTGCCTTCTATTCTAATGATACCATTAATTGAACCACGTCTGCCAACTTTTATAGTATCACCTGCAATATTATTACTTGTAGGTTCTGCAACAATAGCATAAGTAGGGAGCATATTATGTTGTTTGAGTATATCAAGCATATATCTTGTGCCATAGATTCCATCACCTTCTTCATCACTTGTAAGCAATACAGAAAGGATTATAGGCGGATTATTGTTTGTTAAAAAGATTTGTAATGCACGAAGAAAACAAGCTATACCACCTTTCATATCCTGTGTGCCTCGCCCATATATATAGCCATCATGTATGGTAGGTATAAAAGGATGGTATTGCCATGTGCCTTTATCTTGTTGTAAATCTTTTGCTGCATCTATATCTTTAGGGATTATTGCACCACCTCCCGGTGGCACAACATCAATATGCCCTGCAAAACAAAAATGCGGTAAAGTCTGCCATGATTGCTTTATATCATAACCTTTTGGAATATGATACAACATAATATTTTTTACTCCTCCTTGAGTGCTATGCAAAACATCAAATGATGGTAAAAGTGTATGTATATATTCATAAATACCATGTTCTAATGGTGTTATAGTGGGATATTGTATTAGTTTTTTTAGAATCTCTAACGCCATAACTGCCTCATATTATTTAAAAATGTAAGTTATTTAGTAAATATTATAACATAAAATAGGGATTACTTTCGTTTTAAATGACGTGTTACAATCACAACAATTTCTTGCTTAATAAATTCTTTATCAAAACTACTTCCTTCAAAGAAATCATTATGAATATTTTCAATAGCATGCTCTATTTGTTCTTGATTTGATAATGCACTAAGCCCACTAAATGCAATATCTAAGTGTTTGCGAACGCTATAAAAATTTTCATACTTATAATTTAAAATACGCAATACAACAATTACTAAATCTATGGAAGGCATTATATGCTCCTTACATTAACCATGTCGCATAGGCTTTAGATTCCATAATATACTGCCTATAAATAGTATAATAAATTTTACAATATAAGCTAAAAGCATGTAGTATGGGTGATATTTATATATAATGAATTGCATATAGAATCCTAATGCATAAATAATGCGGTGGTAACAATAAGAAGTATAAATATAAGCACACACCAATGATATATAAATGTCCCCATAGCTTTTTGCATAACTAGCTCCTTCTAGTATGCCTTGTGGCATTACATTAATTATACAAGTATAGCATAAAAAATAAGAATTTTTATGCTTTATTTATTGCTATAAATAATTTCTTATAGAGTATGATGCTATCATAGTCTAAAATATTGCATTAGGCAAAATAGGTATTGTCATTGGACGCACCTCACCACGTAAAGATTCAAAAAATGCTATTAACTTTGCAACTTCTTTATTTGAGAGATTGACACCTAGTTGTATGCGTCCCATTTCTTTAATCGCATCATCAAGATTTTCAAATGCTCCATTATGAAAATATGGTGCTGTTGTAGTAACATTACGCAATGTTGGGACATGTAGCATATTATTAGAATCTGTGCCAAATTGCCCAATATTATGAAACTTGTATTTACCTATTACCTCAAATGG
>JARHZY010000062.1 GCA_029264655.1 Helicobacter sp.
TACTTCATGAAAATACGACTACTACAAGAAATAATGTCAATTCATATATGGAAGTCGATTTAAAGGCATTTAAACAGAATCTAGCAGTAACAAAGCAAATAGCTGGTAAAGCAAAAATATGTGCGGTATTGAAATCTGATGCCTATGGTGCTGGAATTACAAATGTGCTTCCAATCATTATTGAAGAGAAAATACCCTGTATAGCTATCACAAGCAATGAAGAAGCAAGAGTTGCAAGAAAAGGAAAATATAAAGGCGAGATTCTTAGAATCCGCACAGCAACAATGGGAGAATTGCAAGATGGTATAAAATACAATATAACAGAAGTTTTTGGGAATCTAGCACAAGCACAACAATTTGATGCCATAGCAAAGAAAATGGGTAAGAAATTACCAATTCATATAAAGCTTAATTCTGGCGGTATGGATAGAAATGGCATTGATCTTACCACACAGAAAGGAAAAGATGAAGCAGTAAAACTTGCAACACTTCCTAACTTAAAAGTTGAAGGTTTAATGACACATTTTCCCTATGATGATAAAGAAAAAGTAAGAGAGCTAATAAAGCAATTTGATAAAGATACAAGCTTTTTGATAAAAGCAGCAAAGCTTGATAGAAGCAAACTGACATTACACACCGCAGCATCATATGCAGCAGTGCAAGTGCCAGAATCGCGTTATGATATGATAAGACCGGGGAAACTCATATATGGGTATGGTGGTGGTGATCCTACATTGCCAATACAACAAATCATGAGCTTTAAAACTCAAGTTGCCGCTATAAATGAGTATCCAAAAGGAAGTAAAGTAGCCTATGATGGCACATATACTTTGCAAAGAGATTCTAAACTAGCAAATCTCCCTGTAGGATATAATGATGGTTATGCAAAATCCCTAAGCAATCAAGGGCATGTGCTTATACGCGGATATAAAGTCCCGGTTGTAGGGCGGGTAACAAAAAATACAATTATGGTTGATGTTACAGACTATCCAAGCATTGTAGCAGGTGATGAAGCTGTGCTATTTGGTAAGCAATGTAATCAAGAAATTACACAAGCAGAGATAGAAAAAGGCACAGGAACGATTTTATCTGAAACACTTGGCTATATAGGGAGTGCAAATCCTATATTTGTTAAAGACTACAAAGCAAAAGATATATGTAAATAATGTGCATATAGGGTATATTGCTGTAAATTTATAGTTACTTGCCTTTAAAATGAGGGATTATTGAGTATGATAACCCCATTATATCACACTGCAAGTGCAAACTCTCACCTTTGGGGGACTAAATTATTTCATACTATTAGTCTTCATACAATAGCTCTTGTTCTGCATGCTTTTAGGTGAAGGCTAAATCATTTCATGCTATTTAGCGAGATAGCTACCTTAATAGAATTTCAACAATTAAAATATTTTTAGTGCAACATTGAATTATATTTTCTTTAATATGAAAGTAGTTTAGGTTAGGAATAACCTATAAGACTATAAATAAAAATCTTTTTGTATTAGTTAGGATTATTTAGCTTTGAGTAAGGAAGCCCCCCCCCCATTTCTTTAAAATGGGGTAATTGGCTTATGTAATTATTGGAGATTATAGAGAATCATTAAAGGCGATAATTATATATTCTTAGTAATGAGATTCTAGATAGTTTCATGTATTTGTGATAGATAGGATTGCCACTATTGAAAAAATAAAAATTATAGCAAACTACTTATTATTACTAATTTCTACTTTTTATTACATGTTAAAAAATAATAGAGTATATAAAACTTTTTAAAGTTATATTGATTTAAATTTTTTAGCTATTGCATTGTTACAATATCTAATAACAATAAAGCTTATATTAGATATAATACAACAAGATACTAAGGGTAACTATACACAATTTATAATTATTGAGTCGTAAAAATATTTCTATTATGGTAAATGCTTGCATGCTACAAATCCTTATTTCTAAAATCTTTTAATATAATACAACCCAATAAAAAGTGTAGTGCCTTTAAAAAACAATATATTCCTAAAACGTTAAAATCTAAATTCATATGCAAAAATAATGCGTGTTGCATTACCATATATTGCTGAATTGCGTATTCCTATATCTATAGCATGGTAACGATTAAGTAATATAGTTATACCACCACCAAATGCTATACCATCATTTTTATAGAATATTGTGTCATTTGTGCTAGGAATAAGTGTGTCGCCAACAGAGAGTATTTCATAGCCAAAGCTTATATAAGGTAGAAAATATTTATACCCTGCATGGATTTGAAAAAACCCACCAGCACTGCGAAATGTCATTGTATTTTCACCAAGTGTTTTTACTCCAACTTCATAGGCTAATTGGAGTTTATAGCCAAAATTATAACCCGCAATGTAGTATTGTTGTTGGAAGCCTATCCCAAGCATAAAGGTTGGCATACCAGAGTTTATAATTGCATTATTTTGCTCTGCTATTTTGTATGTATGGGTTGCACCAATGCCTACTTGTATATCAAAATAGGGCAATATATAAAGATCGTGTTGTGCTATATGTATTTTCCTATCATCTTTTGGTATGCCAATAAGCTTTTGTGTCGTATTTTGTGTAGTTGTATTTTGTGCATAAAGTGTGCTTATGAGCATAGTATATAGAGAGAGAATATATATAACTTTATGTATTTGTATGTATATTTTTTGTGTAATCTTATAGAATCTTTGTTTATTTTGCATAGCTATTCTCCATCATCGGTTTTAAATAATGGAGTTTGTTGCCATAGCGTATTAGCATGGTTGAGTTTATAGGTTTTATTTCTCATTTTTTCTAATAATCCAAATTTTGCTAAATCTTTAAAGCATTGGGCAACCGTTTGACGCGTTGTATGGAGATGTTCGGCAATTTCATCATGTGTGCCATAGAATATTTGTTCATCATTGCAATGTTCAAAAAGATATTCTACTATTTCTACCTTTTTACCACCAAAAAGGATGTTTAATACAACAAGCAATCGATTTTTCATTTCAATTGTTTTATGTTGGGTAAAAGGAAGTATGGCTTCATGGAGTGTTTCTAAAAGTTCTTCAAATTTGAGCGGTTTTAATACATAGCCATTGCATTTTAATTTGATAGCATCAAGAAAATAATGTGTATCCGTTAATGCACTAATAAGCACTATTGGTATATCTTTTTGTGCTACATGCCGAATATTACGCATGAGTTCAATGCCATCAAGATGTGGCATTAAAATATCAGTTAAAACAATATCAAAATGCCGTGTTTGAAAAATTTCCCATGCTTCTAGCCCATCTTTTGCAGCAACAACATGTCCAAAATAGTCTTCTAGCATTGAAGCAAGTGTTGTTTGTGTAGCAGGTTCATCTTCTGCATAAAGTATTGTAAATTGTTTAAGATTAGTAAATTTATCTAATAGTAAATCATTCATAAGGATTCTCATCTTCGTTTGCATTACTTAATTGCAATTCTAGCACAAATAACGCACCTTGACAATATTCACCATCACAATTAAAAGTAATATTTTTTGCTTTTATATTGCCTTGTAGATATTTAGTAAGCATTTCTTTTGCCATATAAAGTCCTATGCCTGTGCTAATATCCTTTGTTGTGAAATATAAGTCAAATATTTTATCTATAATATCTTCTTGAATACCGCCCCCATTATCATATACATGCAAAGATAAAACAGAATCTTGTGCTTTCATAGAAATAAAACAATGAGGATTTTTAATTTTGCGTTCGGAAAATATATTCTTTACATTCCCTAAAAGCACAAGCACAATTTGGATAAGTGCATGCTTATTACCAAAGATTCTGTAATTATTTTGCTCATCATATTCTATATGGATTTGAATATGCAGTGCGTTAAATAATGGCTCGTGTATAATAATAGCCTCATTAATTGCCTCTTTAATATCAAAATATTCAAATTTTTTCTCTAGTCGGAAAAAATTATAAAAATTCTCGATTGTATTACTCATGTTGTCTGCAAGTGTAAGAGCTGTTTTTGTGTGTTTATCAAGTGCCTCTTGTGTTAATGTGTTTTTGTTAAATTTTCGTTGTATATCTTGTATTACTAGGCTTAATGCATTAAGCGGATTACGCCATTGGTGTGCTATATTTTGTAACATTTCACCCATTGCTGCAAGTTTTGATTGTGCATACATTGCAATATCTTTTTTGCGTATATCTTCGACATTTTTAGCAATTTCATTTTGTAAATGTGCATTAAGATTGCGTAAATCTGCTGTTGCGTTATCAAATTGTTCTTTTAGATATTGATTGAGACGACGGATAAAACCAATAACAATAATATCAATACAAACAACAATGCAAAATACAAGCAAAGTCATAGCACAAAGTAATCCAATTATCGCATTATGAAAGAAATCTGTTATTTCTTTTTCAAGCATACGGATAGCCACCTGCGTATTAATAATATCTGCACTTAAACGATTGACTTTACGGGCATGCTCATATAATGTTGCTTCATTTGTTTTCATAATATCGGTTACTTCAAGTGTAATAGTATGTTCTACTTCTGCAATTAAATCTTGTTTTTTAGCTTGATAATCAATAATTCTTTGGTGTCGTTTTGTTAAAAAAGTAGCCTGATAAATTTGGCGTAAGAAATTGAAAATACCTTTTTGCTCTGTTAGCGATTGTGCAAAATTCTTGTAAAGTTTCCATTGATAAAAGCTTATTGTATATGGACTTATATTTTTTTTATTATGTTGTAAAATATCAATAGTTTCAAGCATATATTGGCTTTGAAAATCATTTAATAAACTTAATTCATTTAATGGCTCTGGCACGCTATTATCAAAATCATCTTTTAAACCTTTTATTGAAAGATATGCAACTATAAATACCATAAAAAGCCCTACAGAAAAGACAAAAGGCAGAAATTTTGTATAAAAGGTAAGCTGCAAATGCTCTTTTTTTATATTTTCTGCTACATGAGATTTATTAAAACTTCGCATATTATATCCCCTTATTTTAAGCTAAATCAAAACTATAACATATTATAATAAGTATATGAAATTTTATGCAAGGGAAAATCATGATAAAAGATTCTACAAAACAGACAAAGACAGCACAAGCCAAAACTACAAAAAAGATGAGTTCTAGCAATAAAGACGATAAAATAAAGCTAATAGAGAAAAAGGAGTTGCCAAAAACATTAGATTTTGATCTTTCTGCTCTTTTTAAAGATGAAGGTGCTTTAGAATCTTTTGCACAAAAACTTGATGTGCGTTTGCAAACATTTCAAGATAGCTATCAAGGTAAGCTTGCTACATTAGATACTAAAGCATTTGGGCTAGCTTTGCAAGAGTATGATAACCTTAGTGAAGGCTTAGGTGCAATTATGACTTATGTGTTTTTAAGGTTTGCAGTAGATAGTAAAAAATATGGTGCATTATACGCTGATTATGAATTAAAATGTAATGCCATGTATGCAAAAGTTATGTTTTTTGAGCTTGAATTTGCAGATTTAGATTCCAAAATAACAGATGCATTTATTGCAGAGAACACAAAATATGCGTTTTTTCTCCAAAATATTAAAGAAACAAAAAAATATAAATTAAGCCTACAAGAAGAGCAAGTAATCTTAAGTTTATCGCCGGTTGGTGTTGATGCCTTTTCAAGACTTTTTGATGAAAGTTTGGCAAATATGCGTTTTCGTGGTGTGCTTAGTGCAACAAAAATTGGTGAAGAAGAAATATTGGGGCTTTTGCATGTTCAAGAACGCAAAGTAAGAAAACTTGCACATAAAAACTTTACAAGAGGTTTGCGTAAAAATACACATTTACTTACATATATTTTAAATATGGTGCGTAAAAATGTTGCCATTATCCAGAAGTTGCGTGGCTATGAAAAGCCAGAATCTTTCCGCCACATCAGCAACCAAACAACGCAAGAGAGTGTTGATAGTATGATTGCATGTGTGAATGCAAATATGGAGCTTGTGCATGGATATTATCGTGTAAAGGGACAACTTTTGGGATATAAGCTTAAAGATTATGATCGTTATGCACCACTTGGACTTGCTAAGAAAAAAACACAAATGGATTTTCAAGATGCACTTTATGATACTTTGCAGTCATTTTATAAATTTAGCCCAAAATTCTATGCAATTGCAAAAGAAGCTATTGAATGTGGTTGGATAGATTCCCATCCAAAACCTGCAAAAAGGGGTGGTGCATTTAGTCATGGGAGTGTGCCAAAAGCACATCCTTATGTTATGTTAAATTTTACAGGTAATAGACGCGATGCTTTTACAATCGCACATGAGTTTGGGCATGCTATCCATCAAGAGCTAAGTAAAACACAAGGCACACTTAACCATGATACACCTTTAACGACTGCAGAGACAGCTTCTGTATTTGCTGAAATGCTTCTTTTTGATAGTTTGAAAAAAACATTGCATGGTAAAGAATTGTTAGATGTTTATGCAGGTAAAATAGAAGATATATTTTCTACCTTATTTCGCCAAATTGTAATGACAAATTTTGAACGCACTATCCATGCAGAGCAAGGTGAGTTAAAAAGCGAGGATTTTGATAAAATATGGCTTGAAACAAATGAGAAAATGTTTGGTAATAGCGTGCAACTAACAAAAAAATATGCAAAATGGTGGAGCTATATACCGCATTTTATACATTCGCCATTTTATTGCTATGCCTATGCATACGGGCAGCTTTTAGTTTTGGCACTTTTTGGGCTTTATAAAAAAAGCGAGCAAAAAGATCAATTCATACAAACTTATATTGAGTTTTTAAGTGCAGGCGGGAGTAAAAGCCCGCGTGATTTAATACTTACATTTGGTTTTGATGTTAATGAAAGTGCATTTTGGGAGATTGGCATGAATGAAGTGCGTAAGCTTTTAAAAGAATTTGAAGATTTGCTTAATAACACAGCATTATAGGAGGTTAGCATGCTTGTTGTTTTTGACTTTGATTCGACACTTATGGATGGTGAAAGTATAGATATTTTTGCAAAACGATACCGCGTAGAATCTGCAGTAGCCTATATTACAAGAGAAGCAATGGAGGGTAGGCTTGATTTTTTTGAAAGTTTGTTAAAACGCGTAGCATTATTAGAACATATGCCACTTAGCCTTGTGCAAGAGAGTATAGAGCATGATTTTTCACTTGTGCAAGGTGCGGTTGAATGTGTCCAAGAATTGCGTAAAAGAGGACATATTGTTGTTTGTTTTAGCGGTGGATTCCGTATTGTTACTGAATATTTTAAACCTATTTTAGGATTGAACGCTACTTTTAGCAATATCTTACACCATAAAGATTCTAAGCTTACAGGAAGAGTAGGTGGTGATATGATGTTTGCAGATTCAAAGGGCAATATGTTGCAAAATTTGCAAGGAGTTTTAGGTATAGATTCAAGTGCATGTGCAGTTATTGGTGATGGTGCAAATGATCTCTCTATGTTTGCTTATGCAGATACAAAGATTGCATTCTGTGCTAAAGATATATTGCAAAAGAGTGCAACACATTGTATTGATACAAAGGATTTACGCGAAGTATTGCAAATTATAACTTAAGATTCTAAGATGTTATATATGAATGTTGTAATAAAGAGATGAGGTATATATGCCTATTGGACGCATAAAAACTATACTCATTGCGAGTATTTTGTGGGTTATTATCACACAAATGCTTTATGTGGTTGTTTTTCATAGTGATTCGCATGTATTCTTTTTATGTTCTTTTATAGGGCAATGCACCTTTTTATTTGGTTTATTTTTGCTTGATAGGCATACAAAAAGCATACTTTCAAGATACTATGCTTTTATGTTGTGTATTTCGCTTGCATCATATATATTGCGTTATTTGGAAGTTCATAATATATTTGTATTTTTAGGATTTATTGTTTTGTTTTTATTTGCTTTGTATCGTTATCTGCAAATATTTACACGCATTAGCGGGCAAGCACTTTTTGTGCGTAGTTTTTATACATTAATATTTTGCATGTTGGTAGGTTTTATTGTGTTTATAAGTAGTGCTTTTATGCGGTTACCACAAATTGCACCTTTTGTGTTAGGTGCTATGGTTTTACCTGCTTTATTTATGTATCTTGTAGCACTTTTTTCTTTGAGACGCGTTAGTCTTGAATATTTTGATAAAAAGATTACTTGAATACGGAGCATTTCATTTTTATTTGATACAAAGAAGTGTTAAGCATTCACCAAAAATGCAATTTTTTTAGGTATTATGAAAATTTAAGATTTATATAAGGTTTATTCATTGGAAAATTTTTTTCGGCTTATTGTGTTTTGTTTGCTTGTAGGTTTTGGTTTTTATTTTACCTTTCCTTATGGGCTAAGTAGTGCGGATTTGCATGCAACTTTTAAAAGCATTGGCATTACATTAATACTTACAACTGGTGGTGTTTTAATAGGAATTGTTGTGGGCTTTTTGCTTGCATTTTTGCGTATGTTGCATATAAGAGTTTTAAATTTTATCATTGATGAATATATTGATATTTTGCGTGGCACACCCTTACTTATCCAGCTTTTAGTATTTGCTTATGTTGTTTTTGCAACACTCAATGATAATTTTTTGGCAGCACTTGTTGCTATTGGGCTTAATTCATCAGCCTATATTGCAGAAATTGTGCGTGCAGGGATACAAAGTGTTGATAAAGGGCAAATGGATGCAGGAAGGGCTATGGGGCTTACACATGCAACAACAATGCGTGCTATTATTATGCCACAAGCCATAAAAAATATTTTACCTAGCCTTGCTAATGAATTTATTGTTGTGTTTAAAGAAACTTCTGTTGTAGGGTTAATTAGTGTTAATGATTTAACTATGCAGGCAAAAGCCTTGCAAGCAGTGCTTTATAACCCAACACCATATATATTTGCAGGAGTTTTTTATTATATGTGTGTGAAGATTTTTTCATGGCTTACAAAACTCTTAGAGCAGGAGTTACACAAACATGATTAAGGTTTATGATCTTGTAAAAAGTTATGGCACAAATACCATTTTACATGGTATTACAACGCAAATTAAAGCAGGTGAAGTTGTCGCTATTATTGGTCCAAGTGGTGGCGGTAAAAGCACTTTTTTGCGTTGCCTTAATCTCCTTGAGATTCCAACAAGCGGAAAAATAATAGTTGATGGTATAGATCTTATGGATGCAAAAACAGATATTAATAAAGTGCGTCAAAAAGTGAGTATGGTATTCCAGCATTTTAACTTATTTCATAATAAAAATGTAATAGAAAATCTCATATTAGCACCTATCCAAACAGGTATTATGACAAAAGATGAAGCGATGCAAAAAGCACGCACATTATTAAAAAGAGTAGGACTTTTGGATAAAGAAAGTGTAAAGCCATCTAAACTTTCAGGCGGACAAAAACAAAGAATTGCTATTGCACGCAGTTTATGTATGAATCCAAATGTTATTCTTTTTGATGAGCCTACATCAGCCCTTGATCCAGAAATGGTTGGTGAAGTGTTAGCACTTATGCGAGAGCTTGCAAAAGAGGGTATGACAATGGTTGTTGTTACGCATGAAATGGGCTTTGCTAAAAATGTTGCAAACAGAATCTTATTTATGGAGCAGGGGCAAATTGTCGTTGATGATTGCCCAAATAAGATTTTTAATGCTCCGAGCAACGAACGTTTGAGAGAATTTCTCAATAAAGTTTTAAATCACTGAAAAAAGGAATAGTAATGCGAAAATTATTGCAGTTATTGTGTGTCGGTTTGGCATTGTTTTTTGTAGCGTGTAGTAGTGAAGAAAAGGATTTGCGTGTTGGATTGAATGCGGAATATCCACCATTTGAATATCAAAAAGATGCAAAAATAGTAGGCTTTGATATTGATTTGCTTGATGCTATTAGTAAAAAAGTTGGTTTTACTTATAGTTTGAATCATATGAGTTTTGATGGATTAATACCTGCATTAAAGGCAGGTAAAATCGATATGATTATGTCGGGTATGAGTGCGACACCAGAACGCATGAAGCAAGTAGATTTTAGCGTGCCCTATTATGAAGGAGAAACACTTTTTATTAAACGCAAGGAATCAAGTGATATTGTTGATAAAGAATCTATGAGAGGCAAACGCGTTGGTGTGTTTCTTGGGACTGTGCAAGAGCAGGCAGCACAAAAGATGAAAGATGAATACCAAATTGATGTCGTCATGAGCGATAGTATTTTAGGTGCGATTTTGAATCTTAAATCAGGTAAGGTTGATGTTGCATTAGCTGATTATGCAACTGCACAAGGTTACCTTCGTGAGCATAGTGAGCTTACAGGATTCTACCATGAAAATGATGGAAGCGAGGGCTTATCAATAGCATTTGATAAACATAAGCATGCAGATTTGCTTGCTAAAATTAATACTGCTATTAAAGAGCTTAAAGAGAGTGGCGAATACGATAAGATACTTATCAAGCATAATTTAAAAGCAGCAGATGGCATGCAGAAGGATTCAGAAGATTCTAAAGAAGTAGCACCTAAATAGCAAATAAAGCCCTTTACTTTTTCTTGAGAAAAGTGGGGGTTTATTGCAATGCTATTTATAAAATTTATAAATAGCTATTTATTTACTCATTCTCTCATAATAAATCAAGGCTATATCGTTTTAGTTATCTTGGGTAGTATGTGTTGTTGCATTTGCCATGCTTACACGCATAACTCTACCATTATAAGTTGTGCCATTTAGCATACTTATAGCGGTTTTTGCGTTTTCAAGCTCCATTTCTACAAACGCATATCCTTTAAATTTCCTTGTTGTTTTATCTACAATCATTCTACTTGAAGTAACATTGCCAAATTGAGCAAATATATCATGCACTTGTTGTTGTGTTACATTGTAGGCTAGATTCCCAATATATATGCTTTTCACTTTGACTTTTTCTGTTTTATTGTTGTGTTGTATGGATAGCACGTAAAAACTCCTGTTTAACATAAGCTCTAATATCACTAAGGTTTGGTATCGCTAAATCTGTATGCAGTAAATCATTTGGCATAGCATGATCAAGGAATTGCGTTACTTGACGCGTATCTTTATTTAAGGCTATTTGTCCTGATAAAGACATTTTCTCACTACCTGTAATAGGTTTTTTGATAAGATGTGTTGGCTTTCCATTGATTTTTGCCCATGTCATTTTTGTAACTAAGCCGACATCATCGCGGATACCAGAATTATATGCGTAACTACCAACACCCAAGCATAAAAAATCTGTTGGATTATAACCATGTTGCTTACACCATGTATATATTGCTTGAGCACGTTGTGTGGTAATTGCATCACCATAAATAATACGCACTTTGTCAAACCCAAAATATTCATGAATAAGCCTTATTACTCCCTTTTGCTCACGCACATCTTTTGAATCTTTATTACCTGTTAAAATGAGAAATGGATCTCCAGAATCAGGACGTAATACTATGGGCTTAGGACGCTCACAAATCATTTGGTATGCTTCTTTATCTGTGCGTAGTTGCTCTATTATTTCCCATAGATTCCAAGTATCAGCAACAATAGATACCATATCATTTGGGAATTGTTGCATAATATGTTTAAAGGTGTGTAGCTCATTTTTTTGCCCGCCTAAACACATAACGCTATGTTCGCTTGCAGGGATAGACCCTAGCATATTAATATTGCCACCATAATGATTACATATATTTTGCAATGCCATAATAGAATCTGTCCCAGAGAAAAAGAGTATATGCCCCATGCTTGATGTATAACAATCCATAATGCCATTCATTCCACGTGCTGAAAAGTCATGAAAATTAAAACTTTCATCAAGATAATACCCTAAGCAATCATATTCAATGCGTTTAAAGATTGCAGCTTGTGTTGCGACAAAGCAAGTTTTCCAAAGTTCAGAGTTTAAATAGGTTTCGATAAAATTCACAAACCAGCAATGCTTGCTTTGTGTGCAATGGATTGAAATAATTGGTGTATTGTTGGCTATAAAAGTCCCCTCTGGCACTACACGAAAAGTTAAGGGCATATCTTTAGGGAGTGAGAGCCACTTATGGATAAGTAGTTTATAGGATTCATCGTTTGGATTTAGTTTCATAAAATCTGTATATAAGATTTTTAAACCTTCTTGTAATTTTTCCTTATCATATTGTATAAACTCATCATATAATCTTTGGAGTTTGTGGATAGCCTGACGCATACCAAATGCTACAATATGCCCATTTAAAGATTCTAATGATAGACGTGGTTTTCTACAATAAAGGAGACTATATACCTCATCAACACCACTTGGATACATCGCTGCATGCGTATATTTATAACAATCAGAAATAAAAAGTAATTGTGGGTATTGCATAAACTCACCTTGTATGGAATCAAAGATTATACATTATAACGAGAAACTTTATATAGTGTTTGTTGTTTATAAAAAATGCCTATCAAAAATAAAGATATAACGCTACATAAGGTTACATTTATAGAGTAATATTTGTAAAATATGGATTTAAAGGTATGTATAAAAGTGGTGGTTGCGACTGGACTCGAACCAGCGACCCCTACCATGTCAAGGTAGTGCTCTACCAACTGAGCTACGCTACCATAAAAGCGAAAAGCTATTATAGCGTAAAATTATGATTTTTTCTATATTTATAAAAGAACTTCCATACTCTATGCCAAAGTATATATTCTATTAAGAAACCTTTAGACTTTGTAAATCGCCCCATTTTAAAGAAATGGGGCTTTCTTACTCAAAGCTAAATAATCCCGACTAATACAAAAAGCTTTTTATTTATAGTCTTATAGGTTATTCCTAATCTAAACTACTTTCATATTAAAGAAAATATAATTCAATGTTTCACTAAAAATATTTTAATTGTTGAAATTCTATTAAGATAACTATCTCGCTAAACAGCATGAAGTAGTTTAGTAAAAGGTGAGAGTTTTTGTTTGCACTTCAATAAAGCCAATATATAAAGTAAAGCATTGCACCATATTTTAGAATTTATTATAAGTAAATATACACAAAACACAAAGTATTGTATTATAATCTAAGCTTTATTTTAATGTAAAGGCTAAATATGAGTTATCAAGAAAGGTTAAATGGTATTATAAAGGATTTAAGCAAAGGCATATATGAAAGAGATGAGAGTTTAAGACTTGTCTTATTATCATTTCTATCAGGTAAATCAGCCTTTTTATATGGACCTCCGGACACTGCAAAAAGTCTTATAGCAAGGAGAGTATCATTAGCATTTCAAGATAACGCCAATACTGCAGAATCTAAAAGCAATATAAATAACACAGATTCTAAGAATACCAATAATATAAAATCGCATAATACAAATACCATAGATTCTAATAATGCTCATAATACCAATACATTCTTTGCCTATCTTATGAATCGCTTTAGCACACCAGAAGAGAT
>JARHZY010000027.1 GCA_029264655.1 Helicobacter sp.
AAGTAAATGTTAAAGCAGCTGAAAGTCAAATTAGAGAAGTGGATTTTGCACAAGAATCTGCTAACTTTAATAAGCTTAATATCTTGGCACAATCTGGTAGTTATGCTTTAAGTCAAGCAAATGCTGTCCAACAAAATCTTTTAAGACTTTTAAACTAGTCTGATGCTTGTTGTCTGCCCTTAATGGGTAAAGATTCTAAGTTTTACGCCTCCTTGCTCCCCCTTTTTTTGGGGGGTGGCTTGGCTATTATACTTCTATAGCTCTCAATCTATATAATTACACTTACACAAATACATAGAGTTATGTTTTATTATTGCATATTTACTTCAATAAATAACATGTAATATTTATCTATATTGAGCTATGAAACTTTTTGTTTGCTACATTTAAAAGTGCTTTATATTTAAAGTAAAATTATTAAGTATAGGTATAAAAACAACCAAGAGATTCTAAAAGATTATATTATTTTAAAAACTAAGGGTAAAATTGCGTTATAATTCTTTGTTAGTAAGTGAGAGAAGGGATAACAAACAAATGCGATATTTACTTTTAACGCGTGGTATGCCCTTATGTGGTAAAACAACATGGATACAACAATACCATTTAGAGCCCTATGTATTAAATCCAAAGTTTTTTAGGGAGCTTATACATTCTCCAATGCTTGATGATTCGGGAAAATTTGTAAAGGTTGCACACAATGATAAACGCACTTATCAAATGCTTTTTATGGCATTGGAAGCACGTATGGAACGCGGTGATTTTATTATCATTGAAGATTGCCATATTACAAAGTCATATTGTAGTAATTATAAGGAAATGGCAAAAGATTATGCATATAAAGTGCTTATGGTAGATTTTAGTAATGTGCCATTTGAAACAATCTGTGCACGTAATGCACAAACAGATACCGCATATAGCAATGAGGAGCTACAAGCTTTATACCATTCGCTCATGCATGATGAGATTCCAATTAAATGCGATATGATATTGCCTGATGAGATTGCAACCTTATTACATACAGAGCCACAGAATCTTAATGGGTATAAAGTTATTCATCATATTGGAGATATACAAGGTTCATATAGCGTGTTACAAAAATATCTTGGCACTATGAAAAATGATGAGTTTTATATATTTCTTGGGGATTATATTGATAGAGGATTCCAAAACTATGAAGTTTTACAATTATTACTGCGTATTATGGATAAAAAAAATGTATGTTTGCTTGAAGGTAATCATGAAAAATGGTTATGGGAATGGGCAAATGATAGGGTGGTTGAGGCAAAGGAGTTTCGTTTTAATACGCAAGTTGAACTTGAACAAAAAGGTTTTAAAAAGCATGATGCACGTCGTCTTTATGCGAAGTTAATACCCTATTTTTTTTATAGATTTCATGATAAGCGAGTGATTTGCACGCATGGGGGAATCTCAAATGTCCCTAAATATCCTATTTTACTTAGTGCAACGCAAAGCATACATGGTGTTGGCTCATATGTCAATGCAAACAATATAGCACAAGCATTCGCACAAAATGCACCAAGTAATTTTTATCAAGTTTTTGGGCATCGCAATAAAAGCGAACTTCCTATTTGCCTGTATGAAAAAAATTTTATTTTAGAATCACAAGTAGAATTTGGTGGTTATTTACGCACATTACAACTTAATCAGCATGGCTTTGTAGATAAAAGCATAAGGAATACAATTTTTATCACTAAGGAGGAAAAGGAATCGCAACGCAAATTGCAAAAATTCTTTGACTTCACTAGGCATAATAAAAAGTTTATGCTAAGGGAATATGGGGATTTTGTCAGTATTGGTTATCCACCAAAGTTTTCAAAAGATATAAGTGAATTAGCATATGCTTTTAATCCCTGTATTATTGATATAAAAAAATGGCAGATTGTGGGTAGAGGCTACCATCTTAGTGCCAATAAGACATCCTATTTTCATACACATAAAGAAACAATTTTAGAGCATGTAAATTTTCCTTTACATATTACAAAAAAACTTTTTGGCAAGCAGTTTTTAATCACATATTATAATGCAAGATTTTACTTTTTTAAAGATTCTGTTTTAACAACAAGTCTTCCTATATTCTTATTCTTACAAAACAAGGAAAAGCAGCAACGCCTTGCACATCATTTTAAAAATCAAGCACATTCTTTGCTTTTTTTGCAGACTAGCGAACATGAAGTATATTTACTCAATGTATTTGCAAATAAACCACAAACAGATACGATAGGGCATGATGAACAAGTAAAAATTGCTACGATATTAGACATAAAAACACCCGATTTGCTTTACACAATTACAAATAAGGAGCAATTTAAAATATTTATGCAAGCTTTTAATCATTATAATATGTGTATTGCTGCAAACACTGCTTTACAAACACATGAAGCAGCAGGAACATTGGGGCAACAAGACATTATAGCAAATAGCCAAGATTCTATATTACCTCATCATTTGCAATCACAACTTCCATATGATGAGCAAGCAACACAAGATGTAAAAGCTTTAGCATTTTATGTTATGCAAAATATTACTCCTACACTACTTAGTGGTTTTTGTGTATCTGATGCTATGGGGTATTTTTTTGAGATACCAACATTTTATGGTTATGAAATGCAAGTTATTGCTGAATTTATTAAAATTTGGCGTATGCGTCATGCCATTACTCCATTATCATGGATAAATAATCCATTACGCACTGCTTTTTTTCAATGGATTCAAACTTTTGCAACACATAAAGATTGGGAATGTATGCCAACAGCATGGATACAAAATGCTTTTTTACAGGATATAGCAATAAAGCAAGCAAATATGGGTGTTGTTATCACGCATATACCCTATACCTTTAAATTTCCAATAGAGTAATATATGTTTATTTTTGGAAATTATATTTATACGCATTCACGTAAAATTTTACAAGCATTTGATTATAATGAGGTTATGCAATGCTTGCATACTATGCAGTTACATACAAAGAGAAATAAGAAAGGCTACTATGTCGGGTATTTAACCTATGAATGCGGTTTGCTTTTGCAAGATTCTTATTATAATCTTGATATAGTAAAAACAAAAAGCAATGAACCACTTTTATACTTTGAGCTTTTTTTACGACGAAAAAAATTTCATCATACCTGCAAGGTAATTAAAAAATATCTCAAAAAAGATAAACAATATAAAAAATCGCAGCAACTTTTTAGCATCATAAAGCCACTTGATAAGATGCGTTATGCATCAGATTTTTCGCATATTAAGGCAAATATTGCAGCGGGGCATACCTATCAGGTGAATTATACGCAAGAAATTACTTTAGCCCCCTTACTACAACTTGATAGTTTTGCATATTTTCAATTATTATGCCAAAGGCAAAATACACCCTATAAAGCCTATATTGCCAATAAATATATACAGATTCTCTCTTTCTCGCCAGAACTCTTTTTTCATTTTTCCTATCATAAAATTAAAACAGAACCAATGAAAGGCACAATAAAGCGAGCTTTCACAACAAAACAAAATACATATGAAATACCACAAATACCTTTAAATAGAAAACAGCATAGGATGCTTTACAAAGCATATAAAAAAGCTCCAAAAACATACCGCATTGATAAATATAGGGATTTTTGCAATCTGAAAACTTTGTATTACGATTCTAAAAATCGTAGTGAAAATGTTATGATTGTGGATTTATTACGCAATGATTTAAGCCGCATTGCATTGCAAGGTAGTGTATGTGTAAAGGAACTTTTTACAATCCGCACTTATCCAACATTACACCAAATGGTTTCTGCAATAGAAGCAAAATTACCGCGTCATTATGGAATTATTGAAATTTTGCACGCATTGTTTCCATGTGGTTCTATTACAGGTGCTCCAAAACATAAGACTACAGCAATTATCAGCATGTTGGAAAATCGCAAGCGGCATGTATATTGCGGTGCAATTGGAGTTATTAGTGCAAAAGAGAGTATAATGAGTGTTCCTATCCGCACACTTTATAAAAACACCAAGGAAACATGCTATCATTATGGGGTAGGGAGTGGGGTTGTTTGGGATTCTGATTGTTGGCAGGAATTTGATGAATTAGAACTGAAATGTAAGTTTTTGGCAGGTGATTAAAAATTGTTTATATGCTTTGTGTTATTTTAGACTTAAATTATTTAAAATAAACTAACATGTTGGTATTCTAGCTATTGGGTTAAAAAGCATAATGGGAATATTGATAAAAAAGATTTATGGATTGAGAATCTTAAGTTGCTAATGAGTATCTATGCTATGCTTAAAACAATCAAACATGCCATATCTAAATTTATTTTAGTAGATTAGATATGTTATATTTGAATGCCATAAAACATTGTTGCAACTAAACATGTTTTGTTGGACTAAATTAAAGTCAATAAAAATATGTAAATAGTCATGTATTATTTTTACTATACAATAGCATAATAAATGTTGCATTTGCAAAATAATCTGTCTAATGCAATAAATGCTAGCCAATATTATTACGATAAAATATAATATGGTTATTATATTTTATATAAAGTTAGCTTGGCTGATAGATAAAATCTATTCAACGAGTAAGTGTTTCAAGGAGTTGTTGCCATTCCTGCATAATAACCTCTCTACTAAATCTATCCCTTGCTAAAATAAGACTTTGCCTACCCATTTCTAGCCGCATAGCCTCATTTGAAATGAGTTCTCGTAATGCCCTGCATAATAGCTCCTCATTGCCTTCTGGCACAAGGATTCCATTCTTATGGTAAGCTATACCATCTTTTAATATCGGATTTGTGCTAAAACAATCTCTAATTGTTGCAATATCATAAGCCACCACAGGAAGTCCATAGCTCATAGCTTCAATGAGTGCCATAGGCAACCCCTCATAATAGCTTGTCATTACATAAATATCGCCTTGCAAATATACAGATTCTATATTTGTTGTAAAAGGTTTAAGCTTAATAAAATCCTGCATTCCAAGCTCTTTTATTTGCCCATTCATTGGACTTTCTTTATCCCCTTTGCCTGTAATCTCAAGCATACAATATGGAAACTCCTTTGCAATCTTGCTATATGCACTCACCATACGAGGAAAGCCTTTTTGATTGGAATACATTTGCCCCACTGCAATTATCTTGCAATTTTTTCCTTGTATAGATTCTACTGCTTCATTATGTTCTTGTAAATTATGTTGCAATAAAATCTGCTTTGCATGCAAAAGCTCTGCAATATTAGCATAGGGATTATCTATTTTAGACAAGGTATTACTAGAAATTTTAGGTAGTTGTGTATCAAAAGGCATATTAATAAAATTAAAAATTTTTGTGATATTGTTTGCTTTTGCTTGCCATTTTTTATATTCACTAGTGCTTAAAACAACTACCCTATCAAACAAATTATTTTTCTTTTTCCATTTTGCAATTTCAACATGAATAATACGAATATATTTCATATTTTTACGTTTAAAATAAGGAAAAAGCAGAAAAAAATCAGATTCTATAAAAATATCTGCATGCTTATATTTAGCATTAATGCGTAAATTTACAATAAGATGCCTAAACCATTTCCAAAATATCTTTTTTAAACCTTTATCATGGTAGTGATTATCTGCATGTGGATAAATATAGCTTATTGTTACACGTTCATCAATAGGAAAAGTAGAGATTCTATTAAGCTCATCTTTATAATAACATGCAATTTCAACCTCATGCCCTATATCACAAAATGCACTTGCCAAATTAGCCACAACACGTTCTACACCACTTGTATCAGCAAGATTTCTTATACTCATAACAATTTTCATATATTACCTTTATATCTTTTATATCTTTCTCACATATTACAATATATTCTACTTTGTATTTACAAGAGTATGGAAAAGTTCTAGCCATTGCTGTAAAATATATTCTTTTGAAAATCGCTCCTTTACTAACTTTATGCCATTATGCCCCATAGACAACCTTTTTTCTTCATTATCCATAAGCATACTCAATTCAGCACAAAATGCTTGCTCATCGTTATCTTTTACTAAGATTCCATTATCTAAAAAGCAATCGCGTATTGTTTCAATATCATATGCAATAAGCGGCAATCCAAAACTCGAAGCTTCAATAAGCACCATGGGCAATGATTCTGTATGACTACTCATTACGAAAATATCAGCCTGTAAATATATAGATTCCATATTTGTAGTAAATGACTTTAACACAATAAAATCTTGCATACCAAGTGCTATAATCTGTGATTCTAATATTTGTTTTTGCCCTTGGTCCTCACCAATAATTTCTAAACGCCAATTGGGAAATATGTGTGCGATTTTACTATATGCTTGGATAAGACGCGGGAATCCCTTATGGTTATTAATTGCATCCATACGCCCAACTGCTATGAGTGTGTGCATCTTTTTATTACTTTGTGCAGAATCTCCTATAAAAGTTTTTAAAATAGTGCGGGCGTGCATAAAAACTTCCATATCTGTATATACTGACGCATTTACACATAGCTTACGATAAGTTTGCAACATTGTTTGTATATGCTCATCTTTATGTGGCATAGAATCAAAATAACATAATGCCCTATCTAGCAAATCTTCAAATGGAAGTATTGGAATAAAGTTTGGTATTTTTACAACATGTTTGCTATGGGACTGCCAACGCAAAAATTCTTTTTGGTTTAAAAAGACAATGCAATCAAAAAACCTATTCTTCGCTTTCCATTTATTGATAACAGAATGCATGATTTTAATGTATTTTGTATTTTTCACTTTAAAGCGTGGGTAAAAAAATGCAAAATCTGATTCTATAATCACATCATAATCTTGATATGCCTTATTCATACGCAAGTTTATAATCAATGTTTTGGTCCAACGCCATAAAATCCGCAACAAACCACGCTCATTTGCATGAACATCATCAAATGTATGCAAATAACTTAATTGCACATCTGAATGGAGCCAATAAGCACATGCATTTTTTGCTTTTGTGTCTGTATAGTATGATACAATACCAATCTCATAATTGGGAATTTGAGAGAGTGCATTTGCAAGATTAATAACGACTCTCTCGCTACCACCCTTGCATGCAATATTATGCAGTGTAAATAAAATCCGCATGATATGCTCTCATTATCTATTGCTTAATGTTAAGTAAGGTTTCAATCATTCTGTCAATGGTGGTAATCACTTTAGCATTTGCTGCATATCCGCCCTGAAATTTAATAAGATTTACCATTTCCTCATCAACACTCACTTGAGAAATTGCTAAATGCTCTTTTTTAATTGCTTCTAATACACTTTTTTTTGTATCAAGTGTAATTTTTACTTCTTGTGTTTGATTTGCGACTGCACCTGTTGTATATTGATAAAACTCATTAAGTTTCATATGCTTTTTATCAAGTTTATTTTGATAAAACTCAACATCATCATATTGGAGTTGCTGCATCATATTGGCTATATCAAAATTCCCACTTACAGGCATAAGCCATGGACGTATTTTTGTCGGGTCTTTGCGGTATTCACGTTCAAGATTAATTGTAGAAGCATCATTGCCTGAAAAAAATCGATTAATACCAAATGCACCAGTAAAATTCGTCCCCTCATCTTTTAAACCTACATAAAGCCCTTTTGTTGGGTATTTAGAAGTAATTTTAAATTGTCTTGCATCATCATCATAATATGCTGTAAAAAAGTCATCAAAGTCATCAAGGGCATTGTTATTATTATTGTCATCTGTATTAGCATTAATTTGGCTTACAATATCACGCATTGTTGTTGGCACATCAATATAAATATCCTTTTTTGCCAAAACCTCACCATTTGCATTATAAGCATATAGTGTAAATTTACCCATTTTGATATTATAATTTGTATCTCTCAAGGCTTCATTTTTACCTATCTCTAGCATATCGCTTTTTATAGAATCTGTTCCACTTTGTGCATAGATTGTATTGGTGGCTTCTATAAGCCCTCGTGCAAAACTATCTAAGAGATTCATATAATATTGCAATTTACCAACCTTTGTCCCCTCATAGCCATTATTATATAAATCAATCAATGCTCCAACTTTACCCTCATCCATTCTATCTGTAATATCCACATCTTTAAAATCATAACCTCTTATATAAAGGCGATTTAATCCGGCAGCATTATTAGTTTTATTAAGCACAATGGGATGAAAGTTTGCCCCATCAATAAAACTAAAACCATGTCCTATACTAAAGTTATAATCTTCATCAAAATCTGCAGCTTGAGCCCCCACAAGATTATTTGCTTTTAGCTTACCCTTAAAAACATTACCCCCTAGTATTTCTTTAATACGAAACTCCAATTCATCGCGTCTATCGCGTAATTCATTGGCTTGCTTCAAGGTTAAACTATCCTCCATTTCTTTCATCTTTTTGTTAATTTCAGCAATTTGTGCTCCAAGCTTATTGGCATCATTAATTTGTGCTTCTACTTCTTCGCTTTTTTTACGCTGCAATATCAAAAGTTTTTCTTTTGTATCATTCATATTGCGTGTAAGAATCATAGCATTTTTTGCGAGCACCTGTTTTTGAGCTGTATCATTTGGGTTTTGTGCTATATCTTTCCATGAATTAAAATATTCTTCTAAATCATTATAGATTCCAACACCTTCTACATCGGGAAAAAAAGTGCTAGCTTCACGCAAAGTAGTAAATTCTGCATCATAAAAATTATGTTCTGTTGCAGCTTTTGAATAACGAGAGAATACAAATTCATCATGCAATCTTTGTATAGAATCAACGCTTACCCCACGTCCAAGATTATAGTCTGGATAGTATAGTGGGGTTTCTGGATGCACGATGACGCGTTGGCGTGTATAAAATTCATCACTTGCATTTGCTATATTGTTTCCTGTTACATCAACCATTAATTGGTGTGCATGCAAACCTGTTGTGCTTGTATGTAATGAAGATAAAATGCCTCCCATGCTATCCTCCTTAAACCTGAACTTTAAGCAATTGGCTTTGTTCTACGCGACTCTTATAATCTGCTTTTTCGCGTGGAATAAGCCTATCAGCAATAGAAGTATAAAACTCACTTACGGCAAAAACCATGCGTGCATAATGCGTATTAATGCCTTTAAGCTCTTCAAGAGTTTTACGCATATCAGCAAGCAATGTATTTGCCTTTTCATCTAAAATATCTGTGAGTTTTAGATGCGGGTGTTTTTGAGTAAGTTGGAGCATTTCTTGATCAATCATATTTTTTGCAAGCTCGAACTCTCTAATTGTAGATGCCTTTAATGCACCTCGCTCAAAAACTACTTCATGATTTGCTGACTTTACATCTTCAATATCACTTTGCGTATAGGTAATAAGTGTTTGCAACTTTTCAATTGCATTATGTAGATATGCATGTAATGCTTCTGTTTGTATCATGGCATAACCCTAGTAATAAACAGACAGAAACCATACTTTGAGTAGAATCTAAAAAGCCTTAAAGCTTCAAAAAACTTATTAAGCCAAACAATCTATCAAATTACAATATTGTCAAGTATTGCTTAGCTAATGATAGAATCTGTCCTTATACTAGACATTAAGCAAACTTTGTGCCATTTTTTCAGAAGTCGCAGCTAAATTAACTTTATAATTGCCACTTTTAATATCCTCTTTGAGTTGAGCAACTCTATCACTTTGTTTCTTGTCAATAGCACGACCAAGTGTATTATCTTGTTGCTTTTCAACGTTTTTCTCATAATTGCGGTTTATATCATTGCGTTCCCTTGCTTGAGCTTGCTGAACGGAAGCCGCTATATTACTAGCAATTCTCATGTTATGTCTCCTTACATAAGATTTTCTTACAAAATCGGCTAAAAGTTAAAAAATTCAAGTCTCCTACTGAATTTTTTTATTTATTTCTGATTGGAAGCTCTCCACCGTTGTAACACCCTGTGATTTTCCGCCACTATATGAGCTTGCCCCTTTATATGTATAAAAGAGTATAAAAGCCATTGCATAGAGAAAACAAACAAAAACTAAGGTAGGATAAATCCAATTTCGCACATTTCAGCCTTTAAACTTGTGAAATTAAGATATTCATATACCAAAAAAAGATATAATTTATCCTTATTTCATCAATAACACTCTAAGAGTATTAGAGTATTAGCAAATATAATACCAAAATTCTAACATATTTTAAGTTTTTTGTGAAGTATTTTAAAAAAGGAAAGTAAATAATAATGAATTTTTTTTACACAATCATACTTGCATGTTCTTTTGTAGTCAATATAACACAAGCATTAGATACAGAAAACCCACCACCTACAACAAAAACAGATAATGACATAAAACAGGCAAATACACTTCCCACACAACCAATCAAAAAAAAAGGTTTTTATGCAACCTATACAGAACAATATAAATGGGAATATGGTTCAACTTTTTTAGGATTTTTAGTAAAAAATAACATACCTGAAAAAACTTATTATAACTTAAGTCCAGAAGACAAAGAACTTGTGGCAGATGTTAAAACAGATAGTGATATTTTTGTAGTGCGTGATGAAATAGGTGCTGTATTGCATGCATTTTTATCATTAAATGCAGATACCCAAGTACATATATTTTACGATTTTGAAAAAGAACAATATGTGCTTGAGATTATCCCTATTTTATCCATGCAATTAGAACAAAAAGTTGTTGCCAAAATACAAGATGGTGGAGGACCATCTAGTGCATTATATGGGGCAACGCAAGATCCAAAGCTTAATCAAGAATTTATTGCAGCCTATAAAGTGCGTCAAATTGTGCAAAAAGGCGATCGCGTCGCAACAATTTATTTACGTCAATATCGTTTGGGTAAGCCCATAGGTGCACCAGAAATAAAATCTATTGCCGTAGAATCTAATAAGACATTCCACTATCTTTTTGGCTACAAAAACCGCTATTACAATA
The DNA here is from genome assembly GCA_029264655.1 of Helicobacter sp. Classification (GTDB taxonomy): domain Bacteria; phylum Campylobacterota; class Campylobacteria; order Campylobacterales; family Helicobacteraceae; genus Helicobacter_A. The sequence goes on from JARHZY010000027.1 coordinate 10,918, forward strand.
TAGAGGGTAAAGAAATGGCAAATTTCTTTTTAGTTACCCCTGTTAAATACCGCCGCATAAGCTCTCGATTTTCATCTGGACGCAAACATCCTATCTTAGGTTATGTGCGTCCTCACTATGGCGTTGATTATGCCGCTTTTAAGGGAACACCAATTTATGCGGCTGGAGAAGGTCGTATTACTTTTGCAGGAGTTAAGGGCGGTTATGGCAATGTTGTTGAAATTAATCATGCAGGCGGAATTAAAACGCTATATGCACATATGAGTAAAATTGCAAAAAGCACACGAACAGGTGTTTATGTGCGTCAAGGAACTTATATTGGTAATGTTGGAAGCACAGGGCTTAGCACTGGACCTCACTTACATTTTGGTGTCTATAAAAACAATAAGCCAATCAACCCACTTGGACAAATTAAAACTGCACGTAGTGAGCTAAGCGGTAAAGACAAACAAGCATTTATAGCATTTGCACATAATGCGAAAGATGAATTGCAGTCATTTATAAAAAATGCGGTATTTGATAATAATACTTTTGTCATGCAAAAAACCGCTATCCGAAATACTTCTATTGACGATGATTCTGATGAAATTGAATATAATGATGGGACAATGCAACAAGAATCTATAATAAAGGAATAACATGCCAACAAATATGCTTTATTATCAAGGCAAATCAATACCATTACCACTACCACAGAATCCAGAAATTATCGATATAAATCCACTTACAAGCTCAAAATATTTACAATTACGTCAAGTAAGATTCCAAGAACATGGAGATATAAAAGTGTGGGATATTGCGAATGCACATGATAGTGTTGCAATTTTATTGTATGATAAAGAACAAGATGGCTTTATTTTTGTGCGTCAATTTCGCATAAGTGTTTTTCTCAAAAATCCACTACATGGCTATATGTATGAACTTTGTGCGGGATTATGCGATAAGGATATAAGTCCGCAAGAAATTGCCTTGCAAGAACTTCAAGAAGAATGTGGTTATCATATTCCAATAGAACGTTTATGTGTGATTAATCAATTTTATAGCAGTGTGGGTATGAATGGTGCACGTCAATATCTTTTTTATGCTGCAGTTTGTGAAGATGATAGAAAAAGTGCTGGTGGTGGCAATAAAAATGAACATGAGCATATTGATATTATTTTTGTGCCACGCAATCTCATACATGACTTTTTACAAGATTCCAAATGCCCAACAACACAATCTCTCGTTTATGCAACCACATGGTTTGAGCTTACAAAACCGAGTTAATATAACAAGTAAAAAACACCCACTTAATAAATTCACTCTTTTAAAAATGTGCATACATTGCAAATAAAATATTGATGGGGTAATCTAAGCAACTCAAATAAATATATTGCAGCATTATAAGTAATAGATATATCTCATAAAAACATATTAGCTATATGTAATTTAGCATAGAAGGAATTGTATTGTTATTTTTTGCCATCAATATATTGCCTTGATTTAGTGGTTTTTTATGATAATTAAATAAAGCCAAACCACAAGAAAATTAAAGCTAGATAACCTTTAAATACATTATCTTATAGTTAGTATAAGAAAATATGCTAATATTACTAAAAATATTGCCAGATTAAAGGAGTTGTATATTCTTATTTATCGAATAAGTTATTCAAGAATATTATAATTTGCTACACACATGCAATAACTCTAACTCTTTCCTTAACTCAAGGCTAGTATTATTTGCATTATCCATTGCTTTTAAGGCTTCTCTTATATATTCATTAGTTATTATATTACACAATACAATAATAAATTCTTTACAAAATGCTATAAAGTGATACAATAGAGAATCTGCTTTTATAAAAAGTTTTATGTTGCCAATATGAAATGCTTTTGTGAAACTTAGTAGAATGTGTAAAACCAAATATTATAAATTCTCCACATATCTTTACTTTAAAGAGAATCAACTTCTTTCATATAGTTTTCTAAAAGCATATGTGCTTCTTTAATATCCATATCCTTTGGAAAAAATAATGGCTCATGTGCATAATAATCAATGCGGCTAAATGGTTTTGGGATACAAAATTTATCCCATGTCTTAAGCTCCCAATAATGGCTAGGCTTTACTCTGCAACCACAGATTCCAACACCACTGCGTATTGCCATAAGTAAAATACCGCTTGCAATGCTTTTATATGGACCTTTTGGTCCATCTGGCGTAACAGCCACATCTTTTCCTTCATTTAATGCATGCACAGCTTGTATTAATGCTTTTATCCCACCTTTATGCGTGCCTGTGCTACCGCGTATAGCTTGTAAGCCAAATTGCTTAAAATATAGCTCTACCACCACCCCATCATTATGGGCTGATGTAATAAGACTCATATTTGGGGTATTGCGAATTTTTGCATAAAGATAGGGCATCATTAAAAAATTACCATGCCATAAACATGCAATAAAATTATTATTCTTTGCATAATCAGTAATATGAAATCTATTGCGGCATGTTGCATAAATGCTTTTTGATATCCAAAACATTAATTTATGCATATATTTTATTTTAATTTGTTGTTGTTGCTCTCTAGTAAGATATTTATCAAAAAGTGCCATTTACACCCTTTTTTTGCTGCAATGGTTCTTGCATGCTTTTGCCATATAATGTGCTACCCTTCACTGCAGTAATCTCTATATCAAGCAATGTGCCTATGTCAATAAACTCATTTTCTATCCTAATAAGCCTATTTGTATCACTTCGCCCTTCACTAAATGTTTCGCCTAGCGACTTTTTATTAGAATCTATAAGAACTTTATGTAGCCTACCTAGCTCATACTGGCTATTTTCTTGCAAAATTTCTCTATGCTTTTGTTGTAATAAAGCCAATCTCTCTTTTGCTATTATCTTTGGCACACTATCTTTATCCCCCCATGAATGCGAAAGTGTATTGGGTCGAGGTGAATAAATAAAGCTATAAAGTGTATCAAAACGCACAGATTCTAAGACTTTCATCGTTTCTGCAAAGTCGCTATCACTTTCTCCGGGAAATCCCACAATAATATCTGTACTAATACCAACATTTGGGACTCTTTCTTTTAAATATGCAACACGATTTAAATACCATTCCTGTGTATAACCGCGTTTCATTGCTTTTAGAATCTTATCAGAACCACTCTGCAATGGCATATGAATGCTTTTACAAATCTTTGGATTATATGCAAATTCATCTAAAAATGCATCATTCATATGTAAAGGATGGGGGCTTGTAAAACGGATACGCTCTAAACCTTCAAGCTTACTTAATTCTTGCAAAAGTGTTGTAAAATCAATCTTTTGGTGTGGTGTGCTGAAACGGATTCCATAATTATTCACATTTTGCCCTAAGAGCAAAATCTCTTTAACACCATTTGCTACAAGCCTTTGTGCTTCTTTATAAAGCAAATCAAAGGGAATAGAAATCTCCTTACCACGCGTAAAAGGCACAATACAATATGCACATTTTTTATCACAACCAATTGAAATATTTAAGAGTGCCTTAAAACCATGTTGCTTCGAATCTGAAAATACATAAGTGCTATCATCATAATTTGTATCTACTTCTACTGCCTTTGGCTTATGGATAATACTTGTAATTTTAGAAATATTCCTTGCCCCTAAAACAAAATCTACATGTGGGGATCGTTTAATGATCTCATGCCCCATAGCACTTGCTGTGCAACCACAAATACCAATCTTTGCACCTTCTTTTTTATGCTTTGCAAATTGCCCAATTTCACTAAAAAGCTTTTGTTCTGGTTTTTCTCTCACAGAGCAAGTATTAATAAGAATGAGATCTGCATCCTGCATATTTGCAGTTAAGCTATACCCTTCTTTTGCTTGCAATTCTGCAATAATATGCTCACTATCACGCACATTCATAGCACAGCCCAATGTTTCTATATAGAGTTTTGGGTTGTTTGTTTTTGGTTGCATAAAATAATTTTCCTTATTGTCGCTTTATATTATCAAATATTTATTGTTTAAGTGGTATTATAGAATCTTTTAGGTTATTAAAAGCTTAACAAAACAATGAAGTTATACTTTTTATTCAATAATGCCACATATATACCCACACAATAATCCATTTGTAACAAATCTTTTTATCCATGCCACATTACCGCTCCATTATGAAGTTTTATCATAAAATCACTATGATTTTAGATTGTAAGGGAGTATATGTATGGCACCGCTTTTATTGCAAAAAGATTCTGTAACGCTAAACTAAAACCACTAAACCAATATGAAAAAATTTGAGAAAAGAAAGTAGCATGTAGCATACCCAATATGCTAAAGGGTTTAGACTTGTGTTATTTTAAGTGGAATGAGAAAATCTCTACTTTGCTTTCTTATACCCACAAACATTAAAAAAAAGATGAAAATAAAGTAAAACACCGCATCACAATAACATAGGATTCCTTACCCACAAAGCCCTAGTGCTACATGCAATTATAAAACATAAGGCTTTTACTTAATGGGCAGATAAAATGTCTAGAATTTAAGCTTTGTAAAAGCAATACCAGAATTTGCATTGCCAAATCCATTGCTAACAAAACCACCACCAACAGACCACACAAAATTACCATTGCTAATAATGTTGTAATTTATAATTGCTGAAAATTCTTTATAATCACCGCCTGCATAAAGCACATCAAAATCAAAGGTATTGCCAAGCTTTAAGCCTGTAAATACATACCATGTATCTACACCAGCATTCAAATAACTGCGATTTGCAAGCCCTGTTCCGTTATAGCCATTGGTTGGATAAAGATATTGCCCATAGAATCTTGTCCTATCAACAAGCGTTGTGCCCTGCAAACCAAGATTGCCAATACTCATATAACCACCACCAAGTTTAACCATATCCGCAAACAACAACTCTTCATCTACTTGCCACATTACACCATTACCCCCATTACTAAATAAATGCGACCATAAACCGCGTGCTGTTGTGGTAGTTTTGACAACTCCTAAATCAAAATCAAGGATAAGGCGACCACCTGCTTGTAACACATCATTGTTGCCTGCTTTTGACCAATATTGTGCATAAGGGCTAAAGCTTACATGCCCACCGAATTTAAAATCCATACCAAATGCAAACAAGTCATTATTAAAGTTAAAATTTTCCCAACTTGATGCATAGCCGCCTAATCCAGAAATATCCATACCATAGCGTCCTTCTGCACCAGATTTTAAGCTTGCACTTGCATTATACCCATTACGCAACCAGTCATTAACCCATGTGCCCCAAATGCCAAAATATTGAGATTGGTAGGCAAGAGCAAAGCCTTGATTATATCCGCCAACCCACTCTGCTGTTGTGAGAATCTTACTTGCATTATAACGACCTAAAGCAAGATCTACGCCAGATCCTTGATACCCCACATAAAGATCAGAAGCATCTACCCATGGACGCACAAAGAGCCTGCCATTACCCACAAATGCATTATTTGAGAAATTCCCACCAGCACCAATTGTTAGGGGAGCATAGCCTGCCATTATACCAGCACCAAGCTTGAAACCACTAAAATTAAAATCCACACCTACATGCCCAACAACACCAACATAGCCAGTAAGATTCTCATTTGGCAATGTATTTCCGCTACCAAAACCAAAATTACCTATTACACCGACTTTACCAAAAGGCGTAACCTCAACAGCTTGCACACCACTTACAAAAAGCCCCGCCAAAACAATTGAACCCATGATTTTTTTTGTCATTATATATCCTTGTATTGTCTTAAATGATTGTCTAATAATATCCCATACTATTAAAACATGACAAAATATCGGCTAAATTCTATTAACTTTATTTACCATAGCACTGCATTTTCATCCATGCAAACAACCACATAAAAACACCACTCTTATCTTACAATAGCTACACAATAAATTAGCAACATAAGTTTATTTTAAGTGCGACTAAGATACAATAAGATTAGTAATCAAGCCACAAACACATAAAATACCATAAATGTGCAACTCAACCCATAAAGCATAAAGGCTATTTATGAATCTCTTACATATATTTATTACGCCATGCCTTTTTATAGCATTGCTTTATGGGCAAACACAACATAAAAACCACAACGAAACAGAAACCATTCTAAACGATAAAGAGCTTATCTATGCTTGCTTAGATAAAAATAAAGATGCATGCCTACTGCTTATTGATGGAGCTTTACCAAGCGTAATAGAATGTAGTGAGCAAGCAAGTTGCATTATTATTGCGCACATTTATATGACTGCTGATATGCATGAAAATGCCCTACCCTATCTAAAAAAATCATGTTATTTTGGCATTATGGAGGCTTGTTTTGAACATGCACTTAGCCATGAGATATTAGGTGAATATACACAAGCACACAATATATATAAGCAAAGCTGCGATAGAGGCTTTATGCCAAGTTGCTATAATCTAGCCATGCTTTATGTAAATGGGCTAGGCGTGCAAACTAACATGCAAAAGGCTAATAGAATCTTTTTTGAAGCATGTGCAAATAATGAAGAGCAATCATGCTATAATCTTGCAATCTCATATCGGTATGGAATGGGATTAAAAGCTGATAGACTGAGGGCAAAAGATTTTTTTAAGAGAGCATGTGATTTAGGTATGGAGCTTGGCTGCAAGGAATATGATATTATAAACGCAGCTGATTTTTCAATTACCGTGCAAGACCATTTAAAAAAACAGAAACAACCAAGCATGCAAAAATAAAACCCAAAGCATGTTATAATAACATTTGCTATCATGCACTAACAATATAAAAAATGAAGAAGGATAACTATGCACCAGCAATTTAGTGGTATCGAGATTTTAGACCAAATATGCCAAACAAAAATGAAACGCCTGCAAACAAAAGGTATGAGTTTGGGCTATACATTACCAAAAAAACGTCCCTTTCCAATCGTTACACCGACATTATTGCACAAAAAAGACTCTCCTATTATTATTGCAGAAATAAAGAGAAAAAGTCCAACAAAGGGATATATAGGCACAATCACAGAACCCACAAAACTTGCTAAAACATATATAGAACAAGGTGCAAATGCGATTTCTGTGCTTTGTGAGGAAGACTATTTTCAGGGGAGCTTGCAAGATTTATATGCTATTAAGGAAGCATTTCCGCATACTTGTATCTTGCGTAAAGATTTTATCTTGCATAAAGATGAAATAGAGGTAAGCTATCTTTTTGGGGCAGATATGGTATTACTCATTGTAGCTCTTTTTGTCAATAACATGGAATCTTTTTGTGTATTATATAATGAATTATTATCCTATAACCTTACCCCCTTAATTGAAATACATACACTTGCAGAATGGGATCTCATTAAACAGCTTGACTTAAAACATGCAATCATTGGTATTAATGCACGCAACCTAAAAACTTTTCAAATCAATAAAATGGATGCAATGAAATTAAGAGCATGTATTCCGCAGCATATTGCCGTTGTTTTTGAATCAGGAATCCAATCAAACTATGATGGTTTTATGGCTGGAAGCAGTGGTTTTCAAGGAATTTTATGTGGTAGCTTCTTAGTAGAACATCTTGACACACAACATGAAAATACTACACAAAACGTGCTTTATGAACTTGCTAAAGCCTTTCATATTGGCACAAATAAACTAATATTTGCACGCTTATTACAAAGATTCTATACAAAAAATCCACATATAAAACAACATGCAAAAAAACACATTAACAAACCACTCATAAAAGTGTGCGGTATTAATGATATTGCATTTTTGCAAGAAAGCATGTTGCATGCAGATTTGCTAGGTTTTATCTTAACGCCAAAAAGCGTGCGTTATGTAGATATGATCTTTATGCAAGAAGCAACAAGAATTTATAACGCATATTGCATGCAACACAAACATTTAGATTTCATGCCATTACGCATTGGTGTGGTTACAAAGGAATGTATAGATATTGGTATAAGTTATTTAGAACAGGGCTTTATTGATTGCCTACAACTACACGATATACCAACATCATTTTGTATTAAGCATGATGCAACATCGCACAATAATACAGAATCTTTTTATGGCACATACCCCATATCAGCATTGCATAATATCTCAAACAATGCCCTACTCCCTTTTTATCCATCCATAGACTATAAAAAGTTACTGCACACAAACCAAACATTGCAAACGCATTTTGCACTATGGGATAGTAGTGGTGGTAAAGGGCAAAGTATAGATATAATGGCAATACAAAACTTTATGACAAAGCACATTACTTTGCAAGGAAACTTATGGTTGGCAGGTGGTATATGCACTAAGAATTTACGCGAACTCCTTACGCTAAACCCCATGCTTCTTGATATATGCTCTGGCTTTGAAAATGAGCAAGGCAAAAAAAGCATTATTGCTATGCAAACATTTTTTAGTCTTTTAGAAAGCATATTTGACAAGGTATCATAGCAATACAACAGAAATAAACACAATTTGCAAAGAAGATTCTATTGTCCCAAACAAGATACCAATAGCAAATACTTCATTTTTCAAAAACATGAGTTTTTGTATTTAAAAACAACCACTGCTAGCAAACACAAAAAGTCTTATATTAGAATTTATAAATTATATTTTAATCCAAATAATAATATTGCAAGCAACTA
>JARHZY010000050.1 GCA_029264655.1 Helicobacter sp.
CTCTGTAGCATAGCCTTCAATGCTTGCCCTTATTAAATGCTTTGTAAAATGTGGCTGGTAATATTCATTAGCACTTGTGATAAAGTTTTCTTCTTGAGATGGATCTATATGGTATTGTGTGAGTTTATCACCTGTAAATTGATAGCTGATATTCCCATGCCAACCAAATAACCCCCCCCCCCCCTTATCATGTCTGGGTTTTCTTACATTTGCTTCTACTACCCCACCTGTAAAGCCACCATAAGCAGCAGAGATATTAGAATCTTGCACATTTATAGATTCTAAAAGGCTTGTATCTACTGCTAATCCTTGACTCCTACCCCCTCTCATAGCATTAGGTCCGTGGTTATTTCCACCATTTGGATCTAAATCATTATTCATATTAAAGCCATCTAATTGGAAGTTATTTTGATAGAATAGCCCACCGCTAATACTTATATTTGCTGGATCTATTTCTCCGGGAGTTGTGCTTTTTAATTGTGCGTTGTCAAACTGCACATTTGGAATTGCCCTTAAGATTGAAGTAATATCTCCATTACCACTTGGGGCAGTTTGTAGTATGTTTTTATTAACCTTTGAGCCACTTTGAAATGCTTTTAATTTTGTCCCTGTTGCAGTTACATCATTGAGATGGTGTATTGGTCTGTTGTCTTGTGTTGTATTTGCTTCTTCTTCTGTATGTCCTAATGCTATAAGCGTGCATAATATCATACAATACCGCCCCACATTTATATGTAAATATTTCATAATAATCCTTTTAAAATAGAAAAGAATTATTCCTATTATTGTCTTACAAAATGCTTAAAATACATAAAATTTATACAATTTATATATATATTTATAAGAATTATTATTATGAAATATAGAATGCTATACCTTATAATATTAAAGATATAAAGCAATGAGTATAATATATGAGCTTTTTGTGAGTATAGTAATGTTGTTATAAAAGAGGAAATTTGCTATAGTTATATTTATCATGCTATACTAAATATATGTAATGAATTATATTTTATAAAAGGGATTCTATGCAAACATATCTCCAACAAAGCATGTTTTTAGAATCTAAAACCCTTGAGCAATATCTTGAAAAAGAGAAAATAATATTACTCAATAATCTCCCAGAATATGCAAAGGCACATAAACTTAAAAGCCGACATCTTTATAAAACATTTCAGGGCGTTTTCGCACAAGGTAATCTTTCGTTGTTATGTAAGCCAAAAGTAGCGATTATTGGCACACGCACACCCAATCAATATGCAAAGCAAATGAGTATGCAGCTTGCTACCATGTTGGCAGCACATGGTTTTGCCATTATAAGCGGTGGGGCTATAGGCATTGATTCTGTTGCACACAGCCATACGCAAGAACATGCAATTTTAATATTGCCTTGTGGTATTGCTACAAGCTATCCCAAAGAAAATGCAGCAATGATTGCTCTTTTACGACAAAAAGGACTTGTATTAAGCGAATACCATAATGATTATAAACCAATGAAACATACTTTTTTAGAACGCAATCGTTTAATTATAGCATGGAGTGATATAGTCATTATACCACAAGCTGATATGCATAGTGGTTCAAGCTCATCAGCCAATCTTGCTATAACGCTTCATAAACCACTTTTTGTATTGCCACATAGATTGCATGAAAGTCTTGGCACGCAGGCATTATTACAAAAACAAAAAGCACAATGTATTTATGATATAGAATCTTTTGTGCATACAATGTGTGCAACATATCATTTAACACATGAGCAAGTGCCAAAAGATCCTATTTTAGCATTTGCACATGCAAATGGTTTATTTGAAGATGCATTAAGGCTTTTTGGTGATGCTGTTTTGGCTTATGAATTAGAAGGTAAAATTAAACGCAATGGCTTATATATTATACCTTGCTAATTATCTTGTGTATGTAAGCATTATGCTTAATAGTGTATGGTTGTAGGCATTTATCATTATTGTTTTTGCTACATATGTGTTTTGTTTATTTTATAGGGTTTTTTATTTTATTAAAATTTGGCTATATGGCTAGGCATACACTCATGCCTATATAAAGATAAAATGTTTCTTACTGCATTACACTTCAATCTTTTCTACTAAATGTAAGTCAAAACCACTTAATGCATTATATTCACCTTTATTTGCTCCGCATGTGCTAAGTAAAGCAAATTTTTTAACCCCAAGCCGTTTAAGAATTTGTGCTCCAATACCAAAATCTTTCATATCGCCACAACTTTTAGCGATATTCCCCCCTGCAACGCTTGCGTTAAGACATATTAGGTAACCTCCTTTTTCAGAGAGTAATGTAATGCTTTTATTTAACGCTTGCCATTCATTTGGATTCTGTAAAAGTGCAATATCATTGCCTGTATTATGAAAACGGATTAATGGTGTTTGTAGGGTATGCTCTTTGCAGGGAAAGCCAAACACTATATGCTCTCTCATTGCATGGTCAATAAAACTCAATTTTTCACATGTTTTATCCATAAAGTTCCCGCATTCGCGTGTCTTCTCATGCACAAGATTCTCAAAATTTAAGCGGTATTGGATAATATCAGATACATAGAGAATCTTAAGATTATGTGTTTTTGCAAAATCTAATAAAAATTTATCCTTACGTCTTGCCATTGTGCCATCTTTTTTCATAATTTCACAAATAACACTAATAGGTGCAACTCCTGCTAAACGGCAAATATCCACACTCGCTTCAGTGTGTCCGGTGCGGACAAGCACGCCACCATCTTTTGCAATGAGTGGGAAAATATGCCCCGGACGCACAAAATCACTAGGTTTTGTATTATTATCACACATAAGGCGAATAGTCATATCGCGTTCATATGCAGAGATTCCTGTTTTCGCTTCTTTTGCGTCAATAGAGATTGTAAAAGCGGTTTCATGGTTGCTACTATTGCGTTGCACCATTGGGGGTAAATCAAGTTTTTGTGCAAGTTCTTGCGTAATAGAAACACAAATTAATCCCCTTGCTTCTTGTGCCATAAAATTGATTTTTTCAGGGGTGGAAAAGATTCCAGCCATAACTAAATCCCCTTCATTTTCTCTATCTTCATCATCCATAATGATAATCATTTTACCTTGTTTAATTGCTTCTATTGCTTCTTTCATACGTTGTTGATACATTATTTTAGCTCCGTTTTACGATTTTAAAAAAATTATAGCAAATTTATTTGACTTTTTAGTAAAACTATGATATGATTTCACTTCAACTAAAAAAACTGCGGTTTAATGTAGTGTTAGTTCGCTTTATTAAGATTGGGGTATCGCCAAGTGGTAAGGCACCTGGTTTTGGTCCAGGCATTTCCGAGGTTCGAATCCTTGTACCCCAGCCATCTATACAAACTAATATTTCAACTTTGTCTTTTAAAGATTGTTTGTATGCGTATGCTAATGAAATATATGATTTATTATTGTTCCAATGAATGACGCGGGGTAGAGCAGTCAGGTAGCTCGTTGGGCTCATAACCCAAAGGTCGGGGGTTCAAATCCCTCCCCCGTAACCATACTACAACTATAATCTAAATTTCATGATAATCCTTTAAATTGAAATAAGCTTTTACATTGTTTCCGATTGATTGAGTCTGTATCTGCTTTATCAAAAGGTTGTGAAGCTTATACACATTTTTTCTTTATATATCTTATGAAACTTTCATTTATTATTAGTTCATTATACTTTATTTTTTGCTAAAATATGTATTTTTAATTAGAATTATTATCTACAATATAATTGCATAATATTTTTACAATAATGAGAATACAATAAGGAATACATTATGCCACAAAGCAATGTAGCAGTATTGCCCAAACATTTTATACCATTTATATATAATGTATCTCTTTTTATGATACTAATATTGTTTTTAATCTTTAAGGGGTATAGGGCATTTAATGTTCTCTTATTACAATTTTATATTGTTTTTTGCAATAAAATGCTATTATATCCAAAATCTAAAATAACAATAAAGCCTAGCAATGATAATTGAAGGCAAGCTTTTTTATGTTGCAAAAACAAATGTTGTTTATATGGTTAAAGCCCCAAAAATTAAGTATTTGTTAATATGGGTTTTCATATAAAGTGGTTACATAATATGAAGTTAATGAAGCAGAATATATATGTATGTTATAAAATAGTTGCATACGCAAATATTTACAAAATAAGGCTAAAATTTAGCTTTTAGTTATTGCAATGTATATTAAAGTGTAAATATAATTAAGGAGCAAATATGCAAGCATATTCAAATAGTTTCAATAGGGGCATGATAGCATGGCAAGCAGCTATTTACCCCATTTTTTCAACATTATTTTTTTTTCTTACTTTTATGTTTAGTTTTGTGTTATTGGGCTGTTCAGATTCTAAACAACAAGCACAAGAGGCACACGCTCTTGATGTGCAAGCACAGCAGATAGCAGCACATAATGTAGCCTTAAGTTTTGAATATCCCGCACGGCTTAAAAGTATCCAAAGTGTTAATATTTATGCTAGAGTGCAAGGCACGCTTTTAACAAAAAGCTTCAAAGAGGGTGATATTGTTGAGAAAGGGCAATTATTGTTTAAAATTGATCCTGCACGTTATCAAACAAAGGTGAATCAAGCAAAGGCACAATACCATTCTGCAGAAGCAAATTTTGTTAAAGCAAATCGCGATTGGCAACGCGTTGATAAGCTTTATAAACAAGGAGTTTATACGATAGACCAATATGATACATCACGTGCTAATTATCTCCAAGCCCAAGCTAATCTTGCTAATACTAAAGCTGCTTTAGAAGATGCTCAAATTGATTTAAGCTATACAGATGTTATAGCGAGTATTAGCGGACGTGCTGGTATGCGTAAATATGATGTTGGGAATCTTGTTGGCACAAGCGGGCAGGATATTTTAACGACAATTACACAATTAAGTCCTATATATGCAGAGTTTTCAATCCCAAATCATGATTATTATTTTATGCGAGGGTTAGAAAATAGTAGTATCCAAGTGGAATTTGTATTAGGGAATGGTAGAGTATATGATAAAATAGGTAAACTTGATTTTGTTGATAGTGTTTTGGATACACAGACTTCTACCATAAAAGCACGTGCGATTGTAGATAATGATGAACATAAATTATTGCCAAATGAATTTATGCGTGTAAAACTTCAAGGTTTTGAAGCACAAAATGCTATTACAATACCACAAAGTGTGCTTTTACAAGATTCAGAGGGAAGCTATGTATTTATAGCAAAGGATAATAAAGCAGAGATTGCTAGAGTAGTGCTTGGACAGAATTTACGCAATAATGAGGTGCTTATTCTCAATGGTTTAAATAGTGGCGATATATTAATTGTCAATCAGCTTTCAAAGATTCGCCCTAATATGCCTGTTAATCCAATATTGCAAGATTCTAAAAACACAAAAAGTGCAGATTTTGTAAAACAACATACAGAATCTATGCGGGGATAATAAGGAGGTTTTTGTGTCAAGGTTTTGTATTAATAGACCTGTGTTTGCAATGGTGCTATCCATTGTTTTAACACTTGTAGGTGCTATTTGTATATTTATTTCACCTGTGGAGGAATACCCACAAGTTGTGCCAAACGAAATAACAGTGCAAGCAACATATAGTGGGGCAAGTGCAGAAGTAGTTGCAAACACGGTTGCAAGTATTTTAGAGGATAGTATTAATGGTGTGGAAGGCTCACTTTATGTAAAATCTTCATCATCATCAAGTGGAAGTCTTAATATTAGCGTATATTTTAGTAATGATACAAATGCTGATATGGCAATGGTTAATGTTAATAACCGCGTGCAAGCATCACTTTCACAACTTCCCTTAGAAGTGCAAAGAGTAGGTGTAAGTGTGCGTAAAAGATCATCAACCATGCTTGCAGTTTATGCGATGTATTCTGATAATCCACGTTATGATTCTACTTATGTTGCAAATTATGCTATTTTAAATGTGGTGAATGAATTAAAAAGAGTGCCCGGTGTGGGTGATGTAACCGTATTTAGCAGACGCGATTATTCAATGAGAATCTGGCTTGATATTGATAAATTATCACAAAATAATCTAACGCCATCTGAAGTGGCAAAAGTGATTTCAGAGCAAAATTCACAATTTGCAGTGGGTTCTTTTGGTGCAGAGCCTATACGCGATGGTGTGGCTTTTACATATTCAGTAACAACACGCGGACGCTTTATTAGTGCAGATGAATTTGGTAATATTATTATTCGTTCAAATCCTGATGGAAGTGCATTAAGATTGAAAGATGTAGCAAGAGTAGAACTTGGGGCAAAAGATTATAGTGTAAGCCCATTTTTTAAAGGTAGAGATTCAGTAGGTTTTGGTATTTCTGCACAACCGGGGGCTAATGCACTTGATGTAGCAGATGGGGTAGAAAAGAAATTAAAAGAACTTTCCGAAAGTTTTCCAAATGGAATCCAATATAATAATGTTTATGATACAACCACATTTGTGAGAATATCAATTAAAGAAGTTGTTAAAACATTTGCTGAAGCCATCGTGCTAGTTATTATTATTATGTATTTTTTCTTACAAAATTTCCGTGCTACAATTATCCCTGTAATTGCTATTCCTGTGTCAATTGTTGGAGCATTTGCGGGTATGTATGCACTCGGTTTCTCAATCAATCTTTTAACATTATTTGGGCTTATTCTAGCCATTGGGATTGTTGTTGATGATGCTATTATTGTTATTGAGAATGTAGAGCGGATACTACATACAGAAACAAATGAATATGGGGAAAAATATTCAGTCAAAGAAGCAACATTAAAAGCTATGAGTGAGATTCAAGGACCTGTTGTCGCTATTGTGCTTGTGTTGTGTTCTGTGTTTATTCCTGTAGCATTTATAGGTGGTTTCACAGGTGCAATTTATAAGCAATTTGCTATTACCATTGTAATTTCTGTAGTTATTTCTGGTTTTGTAGCATTAACATTAACACCTGCACTTTGTGTTTCTATTTTAAAAGCAAAAGAGCCTAAACCTTTTTATATTGTTAAACGTTTTAATGATGTATTTGACTGGCTGACTTTTAAATTTGGCAAACAAATTGCAAGAGCATTAAGAAGAGGTGCGGCACTTAGCTTATGTTTTGTTGCTATTATTGTCGTTACATGGGGATTATTTAGTAGATTACCTACAAGTCTTGTGCCAAGCGAAGATAAGGGCATTATGATAACAGCTTTGCAATTACCACCTGCTGCTTCTCTTTCACGCACAATTGTTGAGGGTAAAAAGGCATTGCAACTTATTGAGCAAGATCCTAATGTTGATTATAGCTTTTTAATTGCTGGATTTGATATGCTTGCTGGAGCAGCAAAGACAAGTGGGGCTATTATTTTTACTACATTGAAAGATTGGAGCGAACGCAAAAGCAATGTTGATAGTATTGTAGGAAAGTTTTATATGCTGCTTAATCAAAAACTTGAAGCAAATGCAATTTCATTTGGTGCTCCCGCTATTAGTGGTTTATCGCTTACAGGTGGTTTTGAGATTTATATTCAAGATAGGAGTAATGGTAGTATTGATGAACTTGCAAAATATGCAAATCTCATTGCCGCAGAAGCTAATAAGCGACCAGAACTCACTAGGGTAAATAATATGTTTAATCCTAATATCCCACAATATTTTATTACACTTGATAGAGAAAAAGCAAAATCTATGGGTGTAAATATTAGTGATGTTTTTACTACTATGCAGAGTGTTTTTGGGCAATATTATGTTAATGATTTTAACCTTTATGGTAAAACTTATCAAGTTAATATCCAAGCACAAAGTGATTTTAGAGAATCTCCTGAAGATTTAAGCCGTGTATTTGTCAAATCAAGTAATGGCGATTTGATTCCAATAAGCTCTCTTGTGCAGTTTGAACGCGTTACGGGTGCGGATATAATCGATAGATTCAATCTTTTTACGAGTGCAAAAATCACAGGACAACCAAAGGCTGGATATTCAAGTGGAGAGGCTTTAAAAGCTATTGAAGAGGTAGCAAAGCAGATATTACCCGAAGGTTATACTATAGCATATTCAGGCACAAGTTATCAAGAAAAATATGCAAGTGGCACAGGCACGATTGCCTTTGTTTTTGGGCTTATTTTTGTTTTCTTAATTTTATGTGCACAATATGAGCGATGGCTTATGCCACTATCTGTGCTTACTGCAGTGCCTTTTGCAGTTTTTGGTGCTGTTATAGCGACAACTTTACGCGGATTAGATAATGATATATATTTTCAAATAGGACTTGTTATGCTTATTGCATTATCAGCTAAGAATGCTATTTTGATAGTAGAGTTTGCACAACATATGCATGAAAAAGAGGGGAGGGGCATTGTGGAATCTGCAATAGGTGCAGCTAAGTTAAGATTCCGTCCTATTATTATGACTTCTCTTGCTTTTAGTATTGGTGTCTTACCCTTAGCATTAAGCACAGGGGCAGGCAGTGCAAGTAGGCATGCGATTGGTACAGGTGTTATTGGTGGTATGATGGCAGCGACTTTTATTGCTATATTTTTTATCCCACTCTTTTGGAGTTATATCGCACGTTTGAATGAATGGCTACATAAAAGAAAACTACAATAAACTACCAAATGCTATAGGTTGCGTGGCTGTAAAAGAGAAAATATGCGTAAAAATAAAAAACAAAGCAGTATAAAAACACATGCAAAAAAAGAAAAGTTTGCAATCACAAGAGGGCAATATAAGGGGTTAGGATTATTTTTAGAATCCAATGTTACTACAAGACCGACAAAAGCCCTTGTTAAAAAATCATTTTTTGATACTATGCAATCTACTCTTTATGGTAAAACATTTATTGAGTGTTTTGCTGGTAGTGGGCAAATGGGATTTGAAGCACTTTCTTTAGGTGCAAGTAATGTTATCTTTTTTGAAAATGATAGACAAGCATTTCAGAATCTACAAAATAATATTACATTATTTTGGGAAAAGCATAAACATTACTACGGAAAACCAAGAGATTCTAAAATCATTGCTGAATGTATGCAATCCATACCTAACCAACCTATTGGCATACAAGCATATTGTAGAGATTGTTTGCAATCACAAGCTTTTTTAGAATCTTGTATGCAAGATTCTAAAATGAATTTTGCAAAAAACGCTGATTTTCAAGTAAAAAATGTTATAATACCAATTTTTCAGACTACAACACAAGTAAATAATGCTGTGTTGTATATGGATCCACCTTTTGCGTGCAGAATTGGATTTGAAAATATTTATACACAAATTTGGCATTTTGTAGAATCTTTTCATGAAAGTTTAGCACAAAAGGTCGATATAATAGTGATTGAAAGCATGAGTAATGCAGATTTGCAAACACAAATAGGTGCATTCCATCTCATAAAAAAAAGTAAGTTTGGGCAAACCACTTTAATGTATTTTACAAAGTAATAAAGGAGCGAACATGGCAGAAGAAGAAAAACCAGCCACTGAAGAGAAAAAAGGCAAAGGACTTATTTTTATTATTATTGGTGTCGTCGCCGCCGTGCTTATACTTATAGGTGTTGTTGTCTTTCTGTTTATGGGAGGAGATGAAGAAGGTGAGCATAGTAGTGGGAATGCAGCCCCAATGCCACAAATAGCAAATCTAACACCAGAGCAGCAAGCACTTTTACAAAATGAGGCTTATAAAAATCCAGTTGCTATTATGCCACTTGAAAAAGAGTTTATTGTGAATCTAAAATCACCAGATCCAGAGAATTTAAGAGGAGCAGGCTTTGCAAAATTCCGTGCCACATTATTGCTTGGTGATAAAAATACACTCAAAGAAGTAGATGCAAAGCTTGATATTGTGCGAGGTGTGATTGGTGATGCTACAGCTGCGTATCTTGCAACTGAATTACAAGGGGCACAAGGGCGTCAAAAACTTGCTAATACAATTGTTACAAGTTTAAATTCAATTTTAACAGATGGTAAGGTAGCGGCTGTTGTATTCCCAGATTTCGTTTTACAACCATAATTGAAAAAATAACGAAGGATAGTAATGAAACATATAGTATTTGTATTATTCTGTATATTGGGCTTTAGTGTCGCATATGCTGATGAAAATAATTACTATGGCATATATCGTAATGCAAAAGATTTATACCCAATTGAAAAAGAATTTATTACCATGTTAAAACCAGTAAATCCAGATGACTTGCGTTCAGCAGGTTATATTAAGTTTCGTGCAACTATTATCATGCATGATAAGGCAGCTGCAAAAGAGCTTGATGCAAAAATTGATATTGTTCGTTCAGTTATTGTTGATACTGTAAGTGGCTTTATCAAAACAGATTTACAAGGTGCAGCAGGTAAACAAAAGCTTGCAATTGCATTAACTGCAAGTGTTAATGCAATTTTATCAGATAGTAGCATTTCGGGTTTTACATTTCCTGATTTTGTTATCCAACCTTAATATATTTTCAATGTAATATTGTTTAGTAATGAATCTTGAGCTTGGGACAGATATTACTACTATAACGCGTATTACAAAAATAGCTACAAAATTTGGCATGGGTTTTTTTGAACGCTTTTTGCTACCAAATGAAATATTGCTTGCATATAAAGAAAAAGAGAGTTTGCAAAAAGCTTTGCAAGATAAAGATTCTATGCATGGTATGCAAGATAGTTTATTATCTCATACTTATACGCAACATGCAACAAATTCTTTAGTAAAAGAGAAAATGCAAAATTGTGTGCCAACACATTGTTATATACCGCATACCCCACATTTTTTTACACAAGTCAATGCAGATGCATATGCAACACAAGTGCAACATGTTTTAAGTGATTTGAAACATAATTTTTTATTAAGCACATATCGTATGGAAACAATAGCAGGCTTTTGGGCGATAAAGGAAGCATGTGCAAAGGCACTTGGCGTTGGTATTGGGACTGCACTTGGATTCCATGATATGTGTATCTTTAAAGATATACATGGCAAACCACATCTTGCATTGCATGAGCATAAATGGCAATTTTTTAAAACACAAAAAATAACAATTAGCATGAGTCATGATTCATATATAGCTGTTGCTGTTTGTGCTATTGTATTTGAATAGACTTCACAATGCAATTACTACAATAACATTGCAGGTTAAGACATAGGCATGCAATTATTTCTTTATAAAAGGGTGAGATTGTCTTTTATTGCATGTAAGCCAACTAACAAATTGTTTTATCAATTTTTAAGCAAGAAAACTCCCATTTCTTAAGCGGGAGATAAATTGCTTATGCGTTATGTATGGCTCTAACTAGATATTTGACTTATAGGTCAATTTGTTTGTAAAATACCTATATGGGTATAGAATATGATAGAAATTTACATTTTTTTGTTGCAATATCATTTCATCTTGGTAGTTAAATATCGTAAAAAGGTAATAGATGATAAAATTTGTGCTAGATTAAAAGAAATTTTTGAGTATATTGCTAAATATCCTAATTATCAATTAGAAATCATTGAATTTAACCACGATATAGACCATCTACACATATTCTTTAAAGCAAAGCCTAAAAGTGGGCTTTTAAAATTCATCAATGCTTATAAACTAGCAACTTCTAGGCTTATCAAAAAAGAATTTCCAAGAGTAAAAAAATATCTTTGGAAAGAGTATTTCTAAAGTGGTAGTTATTTTTTAGCCACAACAAGCAGTTATGCTTGGAGTGCTTAAAAAATATATGGAAAAGTAAATGATAATCTAAGCCTAAGTGATAGAGTGTTTAAGTGTGATTGTGGAAACATAACATAGAGATACCAATGCAAGTCTTAATATCTTAGAGCTAAAATTAAAGTCGTTTGGATTAGGATTAGCCTTGAAGACTATAAACCCAAAGCCTTACGTTAGTTAAGATTACTTAGCTTTGAGTAAG
>JARHZY010000033.1 GCA_029264655.1 Helicobacter sp.
TAAAGGGCTTGTTATGTCTTATATGAGTATTAAACAAATGATAGTGAGTTTTATATTATGCAGTGTAGTAGCATTAGCAAATAATGCAGGGCATACAAAACAAGTAAATACTAACAATACAACTAGCTTAAAAGAATGTAAGAGCGAACAAGATAAAATGCAAGGCTGTGTTGAAAAAAGTCATGATACATTTCTTGAAGATACATATTTAATAGAAACCCCATATAAAAATGGTAAAGAAGATGGTATTGGCAAATGGTATTATGTAAATGGGAATATTTTCTATGAAATCCCATATAAAAATGGTAAGAGAGAAGGCATTGTAAAAGAATACTATGAAAATAAGAATCTTGCAAAAGAAATACCATATAAAAGTGGTAAAAAAGATGGTATTGTAAAGATATATCATGAAAATGGGAATCTATGGGTAAAATTAACAACAAAAGATGATAAATATAATGGCAAGGTAAGATACTATCTTGATGATAAACAACCATTAGCAACAATCACCTATGAAAATGGTAAAGCAATGGAAGGTAAATGTGCCAATAATAAAAAGTTTGATAACAATATAAATATGCTAGTTTCCAACAATAATAATTACATACAAACAACATACATATTAGGAGAATATTGCAATGTAGTTAATACCAACAAATCAAGCAACTTAAAAAAATGTAAGTATAAACAAGATACAATGCAAGGTTGTGTTGAAAAAAAATATTATGAAAATGGGAATCTTCAATATGAAGCCCCATATAAAAATGATAAAGTAAATGGCATTGCAAGAGCGTATTATGAAAATGGGAATCTTTGGGGTGAAATGCCAGTTATAAACAATAACGCAAATGGTGAGACAAAATTATATCTTGACAATAAGCAACTCTTAGCAACAATAATCTATAAAGATGATAAAGCAATAAAAGGAAAATGTGCTAATAATAAAAATCTTGATAATAACATATTAGATTCTATAAATAATAATAAAGCAGCATTAGAAAATATAACCAAAGTATTAAAAGAGTATTGCAAATAGCAATCATAAGGAAAATTTAAGTAAAAGTATCTTAATGGCAATAATTCTAGATTAAACAAAAGCCTTTTGCGTTATTTTAGGTTGTTTAGGTTTAATGAAAGAAGCTATGTGCTTTTAAGCTCAAATAACTTACTTATGTTAGAGTGTAAGTAATTGTTTTAATATGTTTGGAGATAGCTTATAAATAAAAAATTCTTAATTTAATCAAATTTTATGGGATTATCATCATTGTATTTATCATGCAAAATCTTCTTGTCGCAATAAACCACCTTCAAATAAAAAAATTGAAGGTTTATATTCAGTTTTGTTGTCTTGCCTTGCATATGAAAGGTATAAATACTCTTTTGCTCGCGTGAGTGCTACATAAAAAAGTCTTCGTTCTTCATCAATGCTTCCCCCGCGTGCAGCAAGTTTATGGTTTGGGAATCTCCCATCCATTAAATCTACAACGAAGACACATGGAAACTCTAATCCTTTGCTTGCATGCACACTCAAGAGATTAACGCCATTTTCTTCACTTATTTCACTGCCACCAAGCACCATTGCATTCAAAAAAGTATGTAAATTTGTATAATTCTCACTAATCTTATGTAAAATATTAAGACGAGATATAAGCCTTTTTTTGGAATCTTCATATAGCAGAGAGTCTTGTTTTCCATCTTTGTTTTTTGCACGTTCGCGTAATAAAGATTCTATATAATTTTGATAAAATGGTGTTTGTATAAGATTTTGCAGGAGTGTTTTTGGTGTATTAATACCATTATTTTCTCTATAGGCTATAAAAAAATCATTGAAAAACTTAGCTGCTTCTTGCTCTATTTTTGGGTGTCCAAACAATGGATGTGAATGGAAAGCTTTATGCAAGATTGCATTAAATCTTGAGCATTCTTCTTTGCGAAAAAAATCATCAAATAAGCCAACACCACTATTTGTTGCTTTACGCGGATAGCATTCTTTGCTGCTATCTGGTTTGAGTAATCCTTGCTTGCAATTCCCATTCCCAAGAATAATTAATGCTTCAAAAATATCTTTTGCAATGCTATTGCCAATGCCTTTTGCATGGCTAAATATATGGATATAGCTCATCATATCGCGTTCATTGGTAAGCACACTGCATAAACAAAGTAAAAATTCAATTTCTTTAGAATCAAAAAAGCTTCCACTTCCTTTACGTCTGCTTCCAATATTTAAAGTGCGTAATGCAGCTTGCAATCCATCTGCACTAATATTATTGCGGTAAATAATGGCAAAATCGCTATATGCTAATCCTTCTGTTTCATGCATTTCTTGTATACGTTTTGCAATACCATTGTATTGTGCAAACATATCAGGATATTGTAAAACAGAGGGGATATGTGCTACCCCACTTTTAATAACTTCAAGTTGTTTGGGATAAATTCTAGGATTATTGGCAATAACCTTATTTGCAAGCTCAAGGATATATTTGCTTGATCGGTAATTTTTACTTAAAGAAAAGACATTAGCATTTGGATAATTTTGCACAAAATTTGTAATAATGCTAATATCTGCACCATTAAATGCATAAATGCTTTGGTCGTAATCACCTACGCAAAATAGGCTTTTAGGTGCAATCGCACGGATAATGGAATCTTGCAAGGGATTTGTATCTTGATATTCATCGCAAAGCACTTCGACATAAGGTATTTTTCCTTCATTACGCATTTTACTAAGCTCTTCGCGGTATAAAAGTAACAAGTCATTATAATCTGCATATGCGTAATCAGCCTTCAGCTGTTGAAATTCATCAAAAATATCTTCGTAAATTTCTACAAATTCCAATTGTTCTGCATTTTTATCTATAAGCCACTCCTGATAACTTTGATGCAAACTGCTATTTTGATAAAGCGAATAGGAATCATAGAGATACTGATAAGAGTATGGGGATTTATCAAACCTAAATTGCCGTCTATCATAAATACTTTTAAATAGAATCTTAAGCTCTCTGGGTTGTTTTAATGTAATTTGCTTATGTTCGCGTAAATAACGATAAGCAACACTATGGAATGTCCCTGCTTCAATCTTATTTGCCATTGTTTTATCAAAAATCTTTCCCACTCTTTCAATCATTTCATGTGATGCTTTATTGGTAAAAGTAAGTAATAAAATTTCATGCGGTTGGATACCGCGTTTAATTAATGTTGCAATGCGTCCAACAATTGTTGATGTTTTTCCTGTCCCAGCACTTGCTATGACAAGATTATACCCTAGTTCTGCATTACATGCCCTATGTTGTTCTTCATTTAAATTTATTTCAATCTTTTTTTGCATTTTATAGCCTTAAATTATATGTTATAGCTTTTACAAGGGAGCATTTAGTTTTCTTGATATTATAGCGTTTATGTGTTGGTTATGCTTTATCATTCTCCTGAAATAACTTTTTATTATATTATTTTTCATAATAATGAAATATTACAAAAATTATTACATGCTCTATGTTTTATAGATACATAAATTTAATACTTTATTAAAAAGCTCTTTAATCTCTAATGCTTTTAGAAAACACGATAACATAATATATAATATATTTTTATCTTTATGCTATTATGGGCTGTAGATTGTGAATATTATAAAATATCATTTTGTATTACGAAATAAGGAATAATGATGGGGCACGATATGAAAGCTACAACAATTGCAAGAATACAAGCAATATTAAAACGTTATGGTATTAGTATATCGCACTTTTCACAGATAATAGGTAAGGATAGGCGGACGTTGGCAAGCTGGTTGCATGGAAAAGCACAAAAAGACATAAGCCTTACAACAAAAGCCCGCATATGCGAATTTTTCCGCTATCCAATGAGTATTTGGACATGTAGTGATACAGATTTTATAGCACTTTTAGAGAGTATCCCAACTCAAGATATACGCATTATAGATGAAGGGTATGCAGGGAGTTTGCGTTATATGCTAACGCAAGAAATAAATGGACGTTTTGTTGTGCAACCAAGATTCCCAGCACCTGCATATAGGGATTTAATTACGCAACTACCACAAAATACTACTATTTCTTATGAAGCGAAACTTTTAATGCAAGAGCGAAGTAAAAAGATTTTAGATTATCATTTTAAATCAACTGAATGGTATTCTATAGAATCATTACTTTATTTTGGTTTTTGTGCCATAGGTAATCCTTATACACAAAGACAAAAAATACTTATTTTAGAGAATCTATATAAGCTGTTTTTTAATAATCCAAATAAACAACTTTATCTCTTTGATTCCACAGCAGATGGAATTTTTAATATAGATATGAATTATATGTCAATCATAAAAGAACGCAATTTTATCTTTTTCAGATTACCAATAAATGCACTCATTGTAGAGATTGCAAATGCAAATTTTGTGCATACGATATACCATTATTTCACAATAAAAACGAATAATACAAAACATATACAACCAGCAGATTCACTTATTATTATTGCAAGTTTGTTAGAATCAATACAACATAATGAAACATTAATGCAATTTTATAATAAAATAAGAGAGCAAACAGCTTATGCAGGCTTGTTTGCAAGTAATATTGCTGAAGAGTATCGTTCAAAAAACATATAATAAGGAAATAGCATGGAGCAAATCATTTATTTTGCAGGTGGGTGTTTTTGGGGTGTGCAAGGATATTTTGACTTATTGAAAGGCATTATAAGCACGCGTGTTGGTTATGCAAATTCACTTATTCCTATGCCTAGTTATGAGGCAGTATGCAGTGGCACAACACATGCAGTCGAAGCATTAGAGATTGTTTATGATAATACGAAAATATCACTCTATCATAATACTGCAAACAAAACACATATGCCAGATTGCCTTTTATCACGTTTTTTTTCTATTATTAATCCTTGCACACTTAACTATCAAGGTAATGATAAAGGCACACAATACCGCAGTGGAATCTATGTCGCTAATCATGCAAACAATGATAATGAAATTGCTAATATAAAGGCTTTTATAGCACAATACATCGCACCACGTTATACCCAACCAATTGTTACTGAAGTAATGGTGTTACAAAATTTTTATCCAGCAGAAGAATACCATCAAAAATATTTAGCTAAAAATCCACATGGCTACTGCCATATTGATATTACAAAAGCCTTGCAACCTTTATAGAATCTATAGAGAATACGCTTGAAATAAATGCCATGCTATTTTTTATGTTATGTTCCTTATTGCATGCCTAATTCTCTATTTTAGTATTTGTGCTAATTTTATATTTTTTGGAATGTTTTAGTATTCTATAATGTTTCAAACCAATTATTCAATTGATTAAGATATAGATTTTTATAATAAATATTTATCTATTTTGTCTTTGCGGGCTGACAAATTTATTTTGATTTTATATTGAAATTTTTAGCATATAATGTATGTGCTTATCTATGTAAAAAGTATGAGTTGTGATGATAGCATTTAGAATCTATGGGCTTTAAATCACTGCAAAAGTGCAATATTTGGCAAAAAAATATTATAATTCGATAGATATACTTTAATAAGAGAGAATAATTGAGGCAATATGCTAGCTACTTTAAAATCATTTTTATATGCAATTATACAATATAACTTTTTGCAAAATGCACTTTTTGCAATTATATTAATTAGTGTTATTGCGGGTATTATTGGCTCATTGCTTGTATCTAATCGCATTGTATTTGTTGGTGGTGGCGTTGCACATTGTGCATATGGTGGTATTGGCGTTGCCCTTTTTTGCGGTTGTTCTGTATTGCTTGGAGCAAGTATAAGTGCGCTTATTGTGGCTTTTAGTCTTGCTTTTGTGCAAAAAAAATGGCATACACATATAGATACATTTAATGCGATATTATGGGCACTTGGCATGTCTGTGGGTGTTGTTTTTATGAATCTTAGCCCTAATGCAAATGCAGATTTAGAATCATATCTTTTTGGCTCATTGATTAGTGTTGATTTTTATTCGCTTATGCTTATGGCTATTTTTGATATTTTATTACTTCTTTTTGTTTGTATATATTATCGTGAGATTCTAAGTATTAGTTATGATTGTGAGTTTTGCCGATTGCGTGGAATTTATACTGATATATTTACACATAGTATTTTTGCCTTTATTGCGATTGGTATTATTTTAAGCATGCAAATATCAGGACTTATTCTCGTGCTTGCTATGCTTTCTATTCCAGCATATATGGCTAATATTTTTGCAAAAACATTAAAAACACAAATGCTTTTTGCAAGCATATTCGCATTATTTTTTATGTTGTTTGGGTTATTTCTTGCTTATGCATACAATATTATGCCCGGTGCAGCTATTACTTTTGTTGGCACGCTTTGTATTATTAGCATTCATTTATGTATATGGTTATTGCGATATGTAAGGAAAGGATAAATATGCAGCATGATTCTAAAGATAATGAAACACAAATTGAGATTTTAAGTCATACAATACAAGTTTTGCAGAGTGAGCTTGAAGCACAAAAAAAAGTAACTAAAAATGCATTAAGATTTAGTATTGGTGTCGGGATTGCATGCTTTTTCTTTGTTGCACTTAATCTTAGCATACTTTTTACTATTGCTGGTGGTGTTGCTGGTAATGAGCGTAAAGTGCAGTCGTTGCAAGAACAACTACAACATATATCCAAATAAACAAATAGGTAATATTAATTTCTTTCCAACACAATGCATATAAAGCATATATGTTTATTGTCTCAATTTTTAGAATCCCTTTAGATAGGTTGGGTGTAAATTTAATATGTTATGGAGTAACGAAATATCCATGCAAGTAGCAACATAAAAACCTTAAAAGATTTCTATGTTACTTAGATGAGTGGGTTTTGTGGGCATTACATTATTGTTTATGAATGCTATTGATATAGAATTGAATAGAACCTACACCTTCTTTTTTTGCCCATTCATATGCTTGTGAAACAAATACCCAATTAATATGTGCAAAAAACTTTTCTAAATATGCAGGACGTGCGTTTTTGTGGTCAATATAATACGCATGTTCCCACACATCAACAACAAGCACAGGCACTTTATCCTCTGTGATAGGAGTTGCTGCATTACTTGTTTGCACAATCTCTAGTTTTTTGGTTTGTAGATTATAGACAAGCCAGCACCAACCAGCACCAAATAATGTTGTAGCAGCTTGTATAAATTGCTCTTTAAAAGCATCAAGTGAACCAAATGTTTCATTAATCGCCGCACTCAATTCTGCACTCATTTCGGTTTTACTAGGTGCAATGCAATCCCAATAAAAATCATGGTTATATACTTGGGCTGCATTATTAAAAAGTCCGCCACTTGATTTTTTGATAATATCATAAAGATTTGCATTTTCAAACTCACCACCTTTAACAAGGTTGTTTAGGTTGGTTACATAAGTTTGATGGTGTTTGCCATAATGATATTCAAAAGTCGTAGGTGTTAGGAAATCTCCCATTGTATTAGTCTCATAAGGTAATTTTCTTAATTCAAACATATTATCTCCTCAAAAATTCAAAATGAACCCACATTATAATATACTTTACTTAATATTAATACTATAGAATCTAAAATTTCATATCCTCCTTATCACAAAAAAGATATTCTTTAAAAAAATATATAAAATCATAGTGAAACAATACTATAATTACGCAATGTTATAATGTAAGGATAAGCAATGCATCTCCAGCAGTTGCATGATATTGCACATTTATTTTGTTCGCACAAAATCATTACTTATATTGCACGTATTAGCGATAATGTAATACATATGCGGCTTGATACAACAGATTATTATATTGATCTTGATAAAGGACAACCAAGAATCTATAGCCACCAACATTTACTTAAAACAAAGCAATATAATGCACCATTTGATATTGCCATGAGCAAGTATCTTTATAAAGCCAATATCATAACATGTAGGCTTGATGGCATGAATAAGATTTTACAACTTTCTTGTGTTTATAAAAATATGTATAAAAGTGTAACAACGCTTTTTCAAATTGAGCTTATAAGCCGTGCTACAAATGCAATCATTATACAACATGATAGGGTAATAGCAGCATTGCGATTTTATGATTCTAAGAAACGGCAGGTGCTTCCTAGAATGCTTTTAACGCCTTTAGAGCAACCAAACTTTACAAAAGATTTCGTTACAAATAGTCCTATAGAAACACTCAATATGTTGAAAAGAGAATATATTGCTATGCAAGCAACTTTGTTGGAGCAAAAACGCACAAAAATATTGCATTTTTTAGAGGTAAAAAAAGCAAAGCTTATGCAACTTCTTAGCGAATTGCCGCAAATTGATGCACTTATAGTGGAAAGAGATACACAATTTATGCTTGCAAATTATATTTTAACACATTTAGATTCTATTCCAAATTATGCAACAAAGGTTATAATTTATGGAAAAAGCTATACTATCCCAAGTGCTCCTAAGCCAAGTATGGCAAGCGATAAACTTTTTAAACAGGTTAAAAAAACAAAGCAAAAAATAGCACATATCCATATGCAAAGAGAGAATCTAGAATCTAAAATTACTTTTTTATCTAATCAAATATTATTTGCCTATCATGCAACCAATCAAGAATTAACAATACTTATGCCTAAAAAACAAGAAGTAAAAAAAGAACAAAAAAGCCATTATGCAAGTTTTTATATTGATGGGATTCGTGTTAGCATTGGGAGAAATGAGCGTGAAAATATAAAGCTTTTACAAGATTCGAAAGCTGATTTTTTATGGTTACATATTTGTGATATTCCATCATCACATCTTATTATCCATGCGAATCGCGTAGGCGAGCATGTATTAAGATATGCTGGAATCTTGCTTGCTAAACTTTGTGGTATAAAAGATAACAAAATTGTGATAGACTATACAAAACGCAGATTTGTTAAGCTTACGCAAGGTGCACATGTCGTCTATGCAAAAGAAAGCAAACTGCATTTACAGCTACATTAAGGAGTAGCCTATGGCTTTAAATACAATTGGAAATATGACTTATATCAATCAAGCAAGTAGTGCAACTTCAGCATTGCATGCGAACAATATGCCACAACAAACACCAATAAATCACGCTCTTTTTCATGAGCAAATGCAAAAGGTAGAGGAAGTGCGTCCTGCAGAAGAACTCCATAAAACAGAAGATAGAGAGGGTAATGGCAAACGTGAGTTTGAGGAACAAGAGTCAAAAGAAGAGGAACAAACACAAGATTTTCAAGAACAAATAGAACAAGCAGTAGTAAAGCAAAAGAAAAAGAAAGATGAGCGTATTATAACAGAAGAAGAAATGCTTATGCGTCCTGAAACACATTTGCTTGATATTAAGGGCTAGCTTTAATATAATAGTATCGCTACATGAATTGCAAATTACTTTTAAGTGGTAGATACACCTGTATAGAAAGCTTTTTATTGATTGTAATGAAAATTATCTGCATGCATATAAAATATTTTCAATATGTAAAAGGGTATTTAAAAATAATTGGAATATAATAGCTATTGGCATAACATATATAACATGCATGTAATAAAAATAACAATATAATTATGATATATTGATAGCATATAATAGTGATTTATTGGCTCAAATTATCCAATACAACATTACATAATCATTTTTATTTTATGATAAATTAGGAGAATTTATAATATAGTATATTGGGTTTATAGGGCTTGTGCAAATGAGTAAAAATAAAAAAGATTACCAATAATATGTGTTTATGCTTCACAAGATTTACAGCTACAAAGAATTATGGATAGAGATAAATTAAAAAAAAGATAAAGCAATGCAAAGGATAAATTCTCAAATAGATATTGAAATTAAAAAAAATAAAAGTGATTTTGTAATAGACAATTCAAGCAATTTAAAGTCATTAGAAACAAATATAAATAATTTTTTAGAATCTTTTAAAAAAGAATATGATTTATATTAAATTTTTTACTAAAAAATAATTTTAAATTGTTTATAAATATTTTATATACAGAATTAGTTTATATATTTTTCAATTAATATTAATTTTTTATTACATATTTTTATAATGTATATTTAATTCTTTTACTAATCTATCCATTCTTACTTTATTTATACCATGTGTATCACAAGCTTGTTTTAAAGTTTCCATTGGTGCTTTGTTGCAACTAAGACAATATAATCCGTATCTAGACATAATTTTGCTACCTATTGTTCCAGTTTTTTCCATTATATCAGCAACATTATTGTCTTGTGTTATTGAATCTTTTATTAGTGTTGTATTTATTCTTGGATTTTTTAAATAAAATGGTGTTTGTAGGATTCTCCAAAATTCTGTATGGTAAATATCTGGATTTCTACTACATTCACACCAATAACCTATAGTTGCTTCATCCCAAGATTCATTGTGTTTGCATATATACATTAAAATTTCACTAGGTATTTTTATTGTTAAATTTGGTGTTTCCAAAACAGAGTCTAATATTTTTAAAATTCCATTGTTAATCTCAAAAGAAAATGCATTTTTAATATTATAATCTGGATATATCGTTACACTTAAATTTTCACAAAAACACATTTCTGGTATTAGATTTAATTTTTCAAAATACTCAAATATAATATTTTTATCAAACTTATATTCTTGTTTATTTGGATAGTATTTTTCAAACTCTTTTTTATTAAAATCATTTTTTATACTATTAATGATTGAATCAAGATTATATAAATCTTTATTTCTATTTAATTTATTAATATGATTATTTTTAATATCAAAAGAA
The DNA here is from genome assembly GCA_029264655.1 of Helicobacter sp. GTDB lineage: Bacteria > Campylobacterota > Campylobacteria > Campylobacterales > Helicobacteraceae > Helicobacter_A. The sequence continues at coordinate 10,764 of JARHZY010000033.1, forward strand.
TCCCCGGCTAACATATCAATTACCATTATATTACTATTTTCAAATTTTCTACACACATCATTAATTGTATTTTTTTGAATAATTTGCATGTATTTAATATGATCTGGGTGATTTAATATGAAATGTGATGCAAAGGGTAAAAAGTATCTTGCATTATATAATTTACATGCCTCATAAAGCATATCTAATGTGGCAGTTTTGCTATTATTGTAAATATTAATTTTTTCTTTGTTTGTTAAATGAGTATATGTTGCAGGATAACCTGAAGCACCAGGAGAAAATGCAGCACAAATACAATCCACATTTCCTATATCACGGTGTATTCTATAATTTAATCCAGCATCATTCATATTTAATATTTTAAAACTATCAATTTCTATTAATATTTGTGCATCATTCCAAATAGATGCCGGTTCATAAATAGTAATTTTAAAATTATTCGCTATTTTTATGCATTCTCCAAAATTAACGCTAAAAATATTGTTAAATTTTAAGTTTTTTAGTTTTTTTTCAAGCCTATTATTTAAAAAAGAAGGTATATAGATAGCTACATTTTTGTCTATTTGCTTAAGTGTTTCTATGTGAAAATGATCGCTATGTTCATGTGAAATAAAAATAGCATTTGGTTTTAAATCTTTTGTTTTTATAACTGGTTTTGGATAGTGTCTCCATGCACCAAAAAATGCATAGCCTTCTATCCATGGATCACAGATTAAAGTAAAATCTTTTCTTTTGAATTCAAGTGTAGCATGTGAGTGCAACGATATTGTAGTGTCTATGGGGGGGGGGGGGGTAATATTTAATGTATTTGTATATTTTTTATTGTATATAGCATTTTTTAAATAAATATCATTATTGTCATCTATATATAACTCATGTTCAAAAAGTTTAGCATTTTTTATATTAATTGAATTACCATTATCTTTATTGAAACGCCAATTATGATTTTTGCAGTAAATTTCACTACAATTATAATCTAAAATGCTTCCTTGATGTGGGCATATAGAATCATATATTTTTATTATATTGTGGTTTTTAGTTATAAAAAATTTATGTTTATTGATATGAATTTCATTGACACCATCTTTTAAATCATTTATATTTGCAATTTTCATCTTTACACCTTTACTATATTTTATCTACAACTTTTATGTTTTGTATTATATCGCCTTGTTTTATAGAATCTAGTGTAGCTAAACTTTCTTCATCTATTATTTTACCAAATGTTGTATGTTCTCCGTTTAAATGTGGTTGTGGTGAAAAGCATATAAAGAATTGACTACCCCCTGTATCTCTACCAGCATGTGCCATTGATATTGTTCCCCTTTCATGTTTATTTGGATTATTTTTTAATTCACATTTGATTCTATATCCTGGACCACCAGTTCCATTACCAATTGGGCAACCGCCTTGTGCCATAAAGTTTTCTATAACTCTATGAAATTTTAAATTATCATAAAATCCGTTGTTTGCTAAATTAGCAAAATTTGTAATAGTTTGTGGTGCAGAATCTATAAATAATCTTAAACGCATAACACCTTTGTTTGTTGTTATTATTGCATATTGAAGCTTTTGCAATTCCTCTTTAACAATTGTAAATTCCTTAAGTTCTTCCATAGTTAAATCCTTATATTAAAAAATGAATATAAGTAGTAATTCTATCAATTTTACAAATAATTTTCAAGATTTAATGCTATAATTTTTTTAAATTAAATATGCTTAATAAATAAATTATTTGGAGATATTATTATGTTTAGCATTAATTATCGTTTTTTAATAATTGTATGTATATTGTTCTTCCCTATAATGTTAGTTAATGCTGATACAATGGATTTTGATTGTGATGATTTATATGGATGCAGTAAAGATAATGTTATAATATTGTTTACTTATGAATTTTTGTTTATTTATTTAAAATCTATATCCCAATTATTGTAATAATGGCATATTTATTGCAAAGAATATGGTAAATATTTTTGGGTATTTATCTATTAATACTACTAACCTTAGCGTTCATTTTAAATATATAGAAATAAAAATACCAATAAATGTGGGCGATTGATTGGAAAGGTGTTTTATTGAATATGCAATAGAAATGGGTAAGATATGAAATTTAAAACCAAAAAATCAAAAGAAATTCAAGATGAATATGGAATCTTGATTTATACTCCACTCAAGAAAAG
>JARHZY010000045.1 GCA_029264655.1 Helicobacter sp.
AGCAAAATTAATGCAATGCAAACCCATATGCCAACGCCTTTTCTTTGCACAATTGGTCTCACCCATGATTGATCAAGCCCAACCTTATCACCAAATTCATTGAAGTCCGGGATAGTCTTAAAATAAAAAATAACAAGGGCAATAAGCAACGCACCAATAAGCGTGGCATTCTTCTGCCCAAGCCAATTATCAGCTAACCAGCCCCCGGGCAATGCAGCAAGGTATAAACAACCTGCAAAAATTCCAACAACAGCAGATGCTGCACCTCTATCAAGCTCTAAGCCTCCTTCATTCATAGCAGCAATCATAAACAGCACAAGCAAAGGTCTTATGCCATAATACGAAAATCTTTCCCACAGCTCTGTTGCAGAAAGACTTAGTAATGGTTTTGGATGTCCAAAAAATGAACTATCTAAAGGGTTTGTTCTCTTATCCATCAAAATCCTTAAATTACTAGCAACAAAAGCATTATAAACTATAAAAATAAATAGAGTAAGGTATAAAAAATAATAAATATTTGCTAAATATTCTATTTAGTAGGTATTTTTAATATCTCTTTAATTATTAAAGCTTAAATGATTTTCATGCGTCTTTATATGTGGTTTAGATTCTATTGAATTTGCGATAATACCTTATGCTTATGATACATAAAATTCCAAGTGGCATAAGCATGCTTAATTCTGGAATAAATACAGCATTTGCATTAAGTTTTCCTAGTGAAAAAAATATCCCCCACACAATAAGCGAAAGCACGCTAAGGCTTATACCAAGCATAGCAAGGTTACCATAACGTGCGAGTGGCGGAGCATAATATGCAATAATTACACATAGCATGCTAATAAAGAAAGGAATAATTGCAAGTGTATAAAGCACACCCCTTGTGCGTCCTGTATCTGCACCTTCTCGCAATAGAATATGCAGGGAATAAAGCGTGTCTATAATAGAGATAGCTGGTTTATTTTTATAAAAAGTATCAAGCACTTTTGGCTTAAATCCTCGCAGTGTTGTTACAGAGTTATATTCCTTATCTACCATACCTGTTTTACCCAATGTATAATCTGTGGGCAAAATAGAAACTTGTGGTGCTACAAGTTCCCACTCATTATTGCGAAAATATCCTTCTTTTGCACGCGTTATACTAACAAGTTGCTTATTATCCTTATTTTCTGTATGATAGATTTGTATATTTTCAGCTTTTTGAAGCAATGGATAGACTTTTTCAAAGAACACATAATCTGTATTATATCGAATAAATAAATCTTTTGAAATATCAGCACTATTGCTGCTATTTATAATATTATCTGCACGTTCTTGTGCATATACAAAGTCGGTAGCATTTAGTCCAATATAACAACATACAATAAGGTTGATAATAATAAAAGGTGGATAAAAAATCTTTTTACGAGAATAACCAAGTGAGAGCAAAGCAACATATTGGTTACTTTTAATAAGGCTAATATAAAATACAATAAGCCCGAGCAGTAGTGCTAAAGGCAATACATAATTAAAAGCATACATGCAATCAAACACTAAAAACCAAATTGCATGATTTGCAGATTGTGCCAATGTGTCAAAATATTGCAAGCTATCAACACAAATAAAAAAAAACTCTAATCCGCACAGAATCACAAGCATAGGTTTTAGATATCTTACCGCAACAAACCAAAAAAACATATATTTCCTTTTAATAATGCCATAATACTTAAAAAAGCATAAATATGGGGTGCATATTTCAATTATATTTTAAAAGATATATTGTAGCTTTTATTTTATAAGATTATACATTTTGTTTAATTATAAAGATGAATATTTATTTATACACAAAAAACATATGCTTTGAGTTTTTCAACTCAAAAGACTAAATCTTAAATAAAACAAAGGAGTAAAATGAAAAATAAAAAAGCTCCAAAAGGAGCTTATAAAAGGAGTGGAGAGTAACAAAATCTTTACCTGTGGGGTGAGCAAAGACTTTGAAAAGTTATGATGTAGGGAAATTGGAGGGGGTAACCTCATCATAACTACGCCCTAAAAATAGAAGCGCAATGAAACTATACAAAAAAAATAGTTGTTTGTCAAGAAAAATGTAAAGTATTTTTTACATTTTTGCATATTTTATTGCATTTAACTGAATTAAATCTTAATATATAGACAAAAAATATACAATTTTGCAAATTAAGCATGCATACATACTAGTAACAAAATAATAAAAATATTACAAAGCACATAAAAATCAATATATATTGCCACTATACTTTGTTATTTAACATTTTGTAGAACCATTACCCAAAGCTCTTTTTATAAAAAATAATCAATAGAGTAGTGGTGTTATAAAAGTATGTTTATATTTTCTTTTACCATAGCTTTAATTTTTATATTAATCTTCAAAACAAATAGGCTTATATTCAATCTTTAGAATCTCAAATTCAGTCTCACCTGCTGGCAAGTTAATAATTACTTCATCACCCTCTTCTTTACCTATAAGCTCTTTTGCAAGCGGTGAATTAAAGGAGATTAAACCTTTTGTAGGATTGCTTTCTGTTGTGCCAACAATTGTATACACAATCTCTTTATCAGTATTCAGATTGAGTATGGTAATAGTGCTACCAAAACTCACTTTATCATGTGTAAAGCTTGAAGGATCGATAACTTGTGCATTAGCAAGCATTTTGCTTAATTCATTAATCTTAAATTCAATAAATGCCTGCTTTTCTTTAGCAGCATGGTATTCTGCATTTTCTTTCAAATCACCATGCGATCTTGCTATATCAATTTCTTGGGCTACTTTTGGTCGTTGCACTTCTTTTAAATCCTTTAATTCTTGTGTTAGCTTATTGAATCCATATTTACTCATTGGTTCTGTCATGATTTTTACCTTTACTATAAAATAAAAAGTATTATTATACAAAAAAATAGACAGAAAAATATTTTTATATTAAAATTAGTCTTTTAGAATGAAGGGAGTTGTATATGGCAATTAAAGAGATCTTATACCAAAACAATAAATTTATTATTTCATATAATATGATAGACAATAACGCATCTCAATACATGGTGTTTTTACATGGTTGGGGTAGTAATAAAGAGCTTATGGCATTATCATTTAGCAAATATTTTCACCAATATAACCATGTTTATATTGATTTACCCGGTTTTGGTGCAAGTCCAAATGAAGTTTTTCTAACCACAAAAGATTATGCTTGTATTATTACATTATTTTTGCAAGCTATGAAGGTTTCTAGTATGCAGAAATTACCAGTTATTGTAGGGCATAGCTTTGGTGGGAAAATAGCATTATTATTAGATTATGAAGTTATTTTGTTAAGTAGTGCTGGAATCTTATTGCCAAAACCATTAAAAGTGCGACTAAAAATTGCAATAGCAAAAATACTGAAAAAAATCCCATTGCATTTTAACTTTCTAAGGGCTACTGATGCGAAAAATTTAAGTCCTATAATGTATGAAATATTTAAGCACGTTGTGCAAGAAGATTTCGCACAACATTATAAAGATTGCATGCAAAAAACAACAATTTTTTGGGGTAAAGACGATAAAGCCACACCACTACAAGCTTATCATATTATTTGCACGCTTATGCCACATGCAAGAACACATATTTTAGAAGGCGATCATTACTTTTTTTTGCAGCAAGGATCAGTCATTGAGAAACTCTATTATGATGATGCTAACATGCCTAAATCATAAACTTTTAATTTTTTTTAGTATTAGTATAGGAGTAAGCTATGAAAAATGTTATTATTTATACTGATGGTTCAAGTCTTGGGAATCCGGGGGCTAGTGGTTATTGTGCCTTGCTTGAGTATAAAGCACCAAATGGAACATTATTTCACACACAAATAAGTGGGGGTGAGCCATATAGCACGAATGGACGCATGGAGCTTAAAGCAGTTGTTGAAGGTCTGAAATTGCTTATAGAGCCATGCCATGTAACAATTATTAGTGATTCTAAATATATATGTGATTCTATTGCAGAGTATCTTCCAAATTGGCAAAAAAAAGGTTTTAAAGATGTGAAACACACGGATTTATGGGGTGAATATATACATGTTAGTCGCCAGCATACTATACAAGCACAATGGGTAAAAGCACATAATGGACATCCTCAAAATGAACATTGTGATAAAGTTGCCAAACTCAATGCAAAAGTATATGAAACTTTGTAGTATAACAAGATATTGTTGCTTATATCTTATTATGCTTATTTGTTATAATTTTTATAGAATCTTGTGGTAATATTAAATTGATAAAATATTATGGAGATTTGTATGCAACCACCATTTATTATTGCTGAACTTAGTGCTAACCACAACCAACAACTAGATATAGCCTTAAAAAGTGTGGAAGCAATCGCAAAAACAGGAGCAAATGCCATTAAGGTGCAGACTTATAAACCAAGCTGTCTTACATTGCCCTATAAAAATGAATATTTTAAAATTAAAGATGGGCTGTGGAAGGATTCTTACTTATGGGATCTTTATACAGAAGCACAAATGCCATGGGAATGGCATAAGGAAATATTTAATTTAGCAAAGAATCTTGGATTGCAAGCCTTTAGCTCCCCTTTTAGTGTTGAAGGAGTAGCATTTTTAGAATCCATAGATTGCCCATTTTATAAAGTTGCAAGTTTTGAAGTAATGCATATACCACTTCTAAAAGCAATAGCAACAACAAAAAAACCTGTTATTCTTTCCCTTGGGGTAGCCAATAATGATGAAATTGCATATGCTCTAGAGATTCTAAAAGATAACCAATCAATTACATTGCTTTATTGTATTTCTGCATATCCCGCTAGTCTAACAGATGCAAAGCTTACGCGTATTCAAGAAATAAAAGCACAATGGGCACAATATAATGTAGCAGTAGGATTATCAGACCATACTTTAGGTATTAGTGTGCCCATAATGGCAACACTTTGCGGTGCAAGTATGATAGAAAAGCATTTTATCTTAGATAAAGGCTTAGGAGGGGTAGATAGTGCATTCAGTCTTGATACAAATGAATTTAGTCTTATGGTAAGCAATGTGCATGATATTTGCGTGCTTGCAAAAGATTTTCATATGCAAAACCAACCGCTCCTATCCCCTATAAAACACAATATGCAAAGCCCACATATCCCACAAGAAGCAAAAGGGAGAAACTTTGCACGCAGTCTTTTTGTAGCAAGAGATGTAAAAGCAGGTGAGATTATAAGTCTTGATAATATTGCATGTGTGCGTCCAGCCTATGGTATGTCTCCTTTAGCACTAGATTCTATACTTGGTGGGTATTTTAATCAAGATATAAAAGGTGGTATGCCACTTTTAGCATCTTATTTGCAATAGCATTATTCATTTTCATAAAAAAAGGAAATATTATGATTTGCATTCGTTTAGCAAAGGTTTTAGAATCTATTGAAGAAGCTAAATATCGTTATAAACGGCAAGACAATATTGAGCTTATCGCTGTGAGTAAATATAGCGATACTGAAGCAATCTACAAGGCTTTTACATGCGGGCAAATTGCCTTTGGTGAAAATAAAGTGCAAGATTTAATACAAAAACAACAAATATTGCATACACACAAGATTTCATGGCACTTTATTGGGACATTGCAAGAAAATAAAATTAATGCACTTTTACAAACAAAGCCTATTTTATTACACTCATTGCATTCTATGAAACTTGCTTATGCTTTGCAAAAACGTCTCATGCGAGATAAGATGAAATTGCGTGCATTACTACAAGTTAATAGTGCTTATGAGCAGTCTAAAAGTGGCTTTTCTCCAGAATCTACTATACCCGCATATCTTGAGATTATGCAGACATGCCCCAATATAGAGCTTGTAGGGCTTATGTGTATGGGAGCACATAGCAATGATAATATGCTGATTGAAAAAAGTTTTCTGCAAACCCAAAAACTCTATGAACAATTACAGCCATATAATGCTAAAATATTATCTATGGGAATGAGTAGCGATTATGAAATTGCCATTGCGTGTGGGAGTAATTGCGTGCGTATTGGTAGTAGTATTTTTTCGCATTAAGCGTAAATCATTTTACCATCTCATAAATCCTTATTATGTTGGTGGGATTGGGCTACGAGTATGGATTTAATTTTAATATCTTAAAATTTGGTATTGGTGATAGTAGGCTATTTATTTAATAGTTCAATGTTTTTTGCATTATTGAGATAGTTTGCTTGTTATTATGCTGTTTTAATTATATAAAAAAGTAGCAATTAGCCCTATTGATATATTGAAAGTTATTTTGAGAAAAATTATATTTATAGCTTATTATCCATGAAAGATAAATGCTTTTTATATCAAATGCAAACCTTTTATGCAAAGGCTTAATTATTGCATGTTTTATAAATGAAAAATAGGGGTTAATCTACAATGATAAATCATTGTAAAATAATATAGTTTTTCAAGAAATGTTTAAAATATAGCTTTTTTATTAATAAACTGCTTCATTTTTAGTATTTTATAATTGTTGCATCCCTCTTGTAACTCTAAATCACATGCTTTTTCATACAATTCTTTTGCTCTTGCAAAATCTTGCTTTACACCTTCTCCCTTTTCATACAAAACCCCAAGATTAAAACAACCACGACCACCATTTAAATCACATGCTTTTTCAAGCAATTCTCTTGCTTTCACATAGTCTTGATTTACACCTTCTCCCGTATAGTATAAAACCCCAAGAT
>JARHZY010000051.1 GCA_029264655.1 Helicobacter sp.
AAAAGGGATAATACCTCCTGCAGCACTCTTATGTCCATCAATAAAACTGCCAATTGTGCGGACTTGTGAAAAATCCCAACCAATACCACCACCATATTTACTAAGCAATGCCATTTCTTTATATGAATCAAAGATTCCTTCAATATTATCTGGTGTGCTACCAATATAGCATGAGCTTAATTGATGTCTTGTAGTGCGGGCGTTTGCAAGTGTAGGTGTTGCACACATAACTTCAAATTGAGAAATCATATCATAAAACTTTATTGCCCACGCATTACAATCATCTTCGTTTTGAGCCAAAAACATGGCAATTGCCATAAACATATGTTGTGGTAATTCTATGGGTTTGCCATTGGCATCTTTAAGTAAATATCTATCATAAAGCGTTCTAATACCTAAATAATTAAATTGCAAATCTCTATCGGGATCAATTTTTGAATTTAATAGCTCTAAGTCATACCGCTCTTTTAATCCCCTTAAAAGTTTGCCCTCACGCTCACCCATTTCAAAATATTCGCGTAAATGCTTATACCCCGTGAAGCGACTAACACGATGGTATAAATCATAAAGGAAAAGACGAGCAGCCACATAAGTCCAATTTGGACTTGAAACATCAACTTTATCAACAGCTGTTTTTATGAGTGTTTCTTGTATTTTTTCTGTTGTAATACCATCATAAAATTGTAATTTTGCATCAACTTCAAGCTCACTTTGACTTGTGCCTTCTAATCCTTCAACCGCACTTGAAGTGTGCTTTTGAATCTTTGTAATATCAAGTTCTTCAGTGCGACCATTTCTTTTTGTAACATACTTTGTCTGCACACTATCCCCCTAAATAATTCTTACAATTTCGTCTAACGACATACGCAATCTCTTACTTTGTGGCATACCGCGATAACCAAGACACATAACAAGCGTTACTTGCTCTTTAAAAGTATCTAAAGCTAAAACAGATTCTATTATCTTCTTATCAAAACCTTCAATCATGCAAGAATCAATGCCCAAAAATGCAGCATGATTCATCATTGTTGTTGCCATAATATAGGCTTGATGTCCGCTCCATAAACCAAGCTTCTCTGTATCTGCTATATAACCCAATGCTTCAAGTTTTCTTTGCCCATAACGCTCATATGCATAATGTTTTATTTCTTCAGATGTTTTTACACGTCGTGCAAATTTATCAAAAATATAATTTGTATGTGGCAACATATCTGTTTTAAGCGATGTATATATAATTGTAGCAGATGCATCAGTAATTTGGGCTTGCCCCCAACATGCTTGTTTGATTTGTTCTTTCATTATATCAGATTGCACAAGAATCATGCGCGTTGGCTCTAAGCCAAAAGAACTTGGTGCAAGTCTGCCAGACTCTAAAATTGCTGCAAATATATCATCTGGAATTTTCTTTGTTTTGTCAAAAATTTTACAAGCAAAGCGGGACTGCATTGCTTGTAGAAAAGCATCTTGTTTCATATGAAATCCTTATCTGATTCAATAGATATAAAAAACGAATTGTATCTAACAAAATCTTAAAATATGCTAAGGGTATAACATATAAATTATGCAGTATATAGTCCAAATAGGCATGTATGCGGCATTACAAGGCGATTATTTTTATCTTTATAAAAAATTGCAAATAATAATATTTTATCGCCATAATTTTATAAAAATTTTATCTTACCGCCCATTATACAGCATATTGCTATGCAAAGATAAAAGAACTTTATGTTAGATGAGCTATATTCAATAATAACAAAGCTTTATGAAAAGATTTAGTAAAAATGCATAGATAAATGGCACTTAAAATTCATATATTACACTGCATATTATAAAATAAGAATCTTTTTATAAATAGCAAAAGATAAAAATTTATGCATTTTAATCACTAATCAAAGTAAGAAAAATAATATTTTACCATAAAAAACTTCAAATTTTATTGAGAAGAATAAACTTTAAAAACTTACAAATCTTGTGAGTTTGCAATATAAAAATAAAAATAGATATATCTCAATATGCAATAATTGTTAAGATCATTAACACTAAAATTATCATTACAAGATAATGCAATCTATGAATTGAAAAAAAATAGCTACAATAACATTTTATTTTAATAAAAAGGATAAATATGCAAGATATACTACAACATTATAGGGCAACACAAAAAGCAAAGAAATCAAATTGCATTGTAGTAACAACAAAGGAAGCACTCTATCAGGCATTGCAAAAAAAACAGCAAGCTTATATAAACTATTTGCAAAATGAATCCCAACAAAAAAAGTTATATGTAATCCAAACAGGTATGCAACACATTCCATTGCAATACAATAGCATACAAGATTCCAATATCCTATCCATACCATTAGATATTGGCTTAACACCAACTATGGGTGCATTACATAATGGGCATAAAAGCCTTATAGAAGCCAATGTAGCACAAAATCATATTGCTGTTGTCTCTATCTTTGTCAATCCAACACAATTTAGCCCAACAGAAGATTTAGCTACATATCCACGCACACTTGAAGAAGATATTAAAATGTGTGAATCTGTGGGAGTTGATATTGTATTTACCCCAACACCAGAAGTTATCTATGAAGAAGCAGATGAGATTACATTAGAACCACCTAAAAAAATGGGATATATACTTGAGGGTTATTATCGTCCTACGCATTTTAAAGGTGTTTTGCAGGTTGTATTAAAACTCTTTCATCTTGTATCGCCAAAACGTGCTTATTTTGGGCAAAAAGATGCACAACAATTACTACTTATAAAAAAAATGGCACAACATTTATGCTTGCCAGTAGAAATCATTGGTATGCCAATTATACGCGATGGCGATATGCTCGCATTAAGTTCGCGTAATGTGTATCTTAGCACAGATGAACGCAAGCTTGCCCTTGCAATCCCAAAAACTATTTACCATATAGAATCCCTTATCACACAACATAACCAAAGGGATATTGCAATATTAAAACATGAAGCACTGCAAATATTGCATGGCTTATCAATTGACTACATGGATTTTTATAATTATGATTTAACATTTGCTACAAAAGCAGAACATTGTATTTTTTTGCTTGTTGTTCGTATTGGTAAGATACGACTTCTTGATAATCTTTGGATAGAATAGGCTTTTATTTTCTCATATTCCTAATTTTTATTACAATTTTTATGCTTTATGGTAAGGAGCATTATGCGTTTTTTTATTTTTTTTCTTGCACTAACAACTCTAGTTTTTGGGCAATACAAAACTCTTGATTCTGCGTTATTAAATGGAACTAAAAAAGTAGATGTTGTGCTATATGGACATTATATATCAAGCAATAATAACGGATTCTATGCCAATAATCTTTATGGTTCACATAGATTTTTAGGAAATGCAGGCACTATGAATGCATCTGTTGGACTTGGCTATACAACAGGATTTTATTATAATTTACGTGCAGCAATTTCTTTTCGTGCCGCACAAGGTTTGCTTAATTATAATGATGGCGTAAAAAAATATTTTTACATTAATACAGGGCATGAAGTGCTTGGAGGTAGTAGTGTCGCCTTAGGTGAATCTTTTTTAGAATATTTTGATGGTGATACTGCCATCAAAGCAGGGAGATTCCAACCAATAAGTGAATGGATTAACCATTTAATTGATGGAATCTGGTTGCGTAATGGTAGTTTTAGAAATCTTGTTATTGAGGCAATTTGGGCATACAATTATGGACGCGTAAGTTATTACGAAATGACACAATTTCTCCAACTTGATACAACAGGGTGGTTTCATGTTGGTATGCGTTACTATTTTGCAGGAAACCAAAAAGATATAAAAAATAACACTTATGTTAGTGCTTTTAGCACATTTATACCCGGTGTTTTTGTAACTGCGGGAGGACGAGTGCATTGGGCAACGCGGTTTAATGGTGGTAATGTATGGTGGTTTGGTGCTGATTTGGGATTTGCCGGTAGTTTTGAAGACCATAAAAGCACAAAATCTTTTAATAATAACACTTTTCTCTTTGATTCTAAATTAACAATTGGTTATCGCAACATTGATGCAATGATTGGTTATGTTGCAAGTGGTAACGCTGGTATGGGAAGTCTTGGCATATTAGGTGTTGGTAATGGGACACAAGCAGATATGTCTCATATTTTTTATAGCAATATCCAACCATTTTTTGTTTGGGGTGGACGGGCAATTAAAATGGGGAATAACGCCCATCTTATTTATGCGGCAACTCGCCTAAGCTTATTAGATAATAAACTTAATATGTATTTTGCCTATGGTGCAACATTTTTTGATGGTTCGCGTTATTATGGGGGTATTAACCATCGCAATCTAATGCAAAATGAATTAAATGCTATGCTTGAGTTTGGGATCACGCAAACTTTAAGTGCTATTACACATATAAGTAGCACACATTTTAGTAAGGGAGTGCCAAGCACTTTTGAAATTAATGGTGGGCTTCGTTTTATGTTTTAATTGTATCGAATTATTTTTTATATAAATTACAGATTAAGTAACTTATAAATATTATCTTTATATTAAAATATAATATTTTTTAGAATTTTATTGCATATCTACAATAAATATGCTACACTTTGATTTATTTTTGAAAAAAAGGAGAAGATATGGCTTTTCATTATAAAAATATATTCCAAACTGGAATGGCATTGGTTTTTTGCGGTGTGCTCACATTTGGATTGCTAGCTTGCAGTAATTCAGAGAAAGAAGAAGCACAAAAACAAGCAAGTGTGCTTGAGACAATCAAACAAAATGGAAAAATTCGCATAGGCGTATTTAGTGATAAACCTCCATTTGGATATTATGAAGATAACGAATACAAGGGGTTTGATGTCTATATTGCCAAACGCTTTGCCAAAGATTTACTTGGAGATGCAAGCAAAGTAGAATTTATACCTGTTGAAGCTGCAGCACGTGCAAGTGCATTAAAAGCTAATAAGGTTGATATTATTATGGCAAACTTTACAAAAACAGCAGAACGCGAGCAACAAGTTGATTTTGCAAAACCTTACATGAAAGTTACATTAGGTGTTGTGAGCAAAGATGGTGCTATTACAAGTGAAGAACAACTGCAAGGCAAAACACTTATAGTAAATAAAGGAACAACAGCAGATATATACTTTAGCAAAAAAAGTGGTATTAATCTCTTAAAATTTGAACAAAATACAGAAACTTTCCAAGCATTCCAGCAAGGTAAAGGCGATGGATTAGCACATGATTCCACAATGCTTTATGCATGGGTTAAACACAATCCTGAATATAAAGTTGGTATCCAATCTTTAGGCGATCAAGACGTTATTGCTCCAGCAGTAAAACAAGGCAATAAAGAATTGCTAGATTGGATAAATAATGAAATTGATACATTACAAGCACAAGGCTTTTTTAAAGAAGCCTATGAAGCAACTTTAGGAAATGAATTTGGTAGTGAGATTACACCAGATATGGTTATATTTACGCAATGAAGTTTTATATAATCCTTAAAAGCTAGCATATCGGCATAGCAACTTTAGAGTGCGGTATTATTCCTTAATACTTATATCTCATGTGTAAATATTTGTATATTGTCGCATATAATCTAGATTCAATATAGAATCTTTTATGATTGCAGCAATATTAATGATTTATTGCTTTTAATAAATCCATGTCGATAATATGCTTAAATACAACTCTAAAAGAAAATTTTCTAATATAGTGAAACATTGTTCTTCATATATAATGATTGATTTTATATTTTTATTTTTATGCTTTTTTTGATATACTTTAATATTTTTTTATAGTTATATTGCAACAATAGTATTAAATATTCTTTTGTTATTGTGTCAATATGGAGTGTAGAATCTATAATGCTTTTATTTTTTAGATTCTAAAAAGCTTTTTGTTTCAATATTGTTGTGCTTATAAAATTTATCCATATATTTGATAGCTTTGTTACCAACTAAAACACTACTTCTCACTTTTTGTTCCATACTTTAATGGTAATAAAAGTTTATGTATTTTATCATATGTAACATAATAGTATTTCATGGATTACATTAATAGCCATATAAGTATAATATATCTTGCTATCTTTATTATTTTTCTTAATATTATATATTTCTAACACCTTTAATATTCAGTTTTCGCATTTTGTTTGGTAACTTCTTGGCATTACTCTAATCTTTAAGGTTATTGCAAGAGATTACATTAATCTCTTTGGTGTTTGCAACTCACATGAAGCAAAACATTAATATTTTCCATTAAATATAGCCAATAAATCATGGGTTTTCTAATTATTATATACCACACTATCCCCTTTATATGTTATTACACGCTTTGAAACAATTTATTCTATTTATGAAGGAGATTTACTAATTCGGTATAGAATCTCTTTTTATTACATAACAAGGGTATATCTAAATGTTCTATAACATATTAAAACATTATTATGCAATTTTATTACTTTGTTGCATACAGACACATTCATTGTTTGCACAAAATTATGGTGGTAACTATGATTGGCGTATGCTTGGTGGAGGACCATTACAGCTTGTGTCGTTTCATATTGGCACAAATACAAGCATCACTCACAACCATACAGGTTATAATCTTGGAGGAAGTTTTGGTTGGAACTATCTCTCAAGCTTTTATAACGCATTTGAAGGAATAGATCATGTATTTGATATGGGTGTGCGTCTTAAATACATGTTTAATGATTCTATAATAAAAAGCCATTTGGTTGGCACAGAGATTTATTTTCACTTCCCATGCAGTACTACCAATCTTTTCCGCCATGTGCCACAACCACTTTCATTAGTTATTGGAGGTGGGGCAATTTTCGCAGAATCTATGCTGCCACAATCACAAATATTATCTAATGAGAAGACAACAGGGCAATATATCGAAATAGGTGTTGGACTTTTTAAGTATTTTGTTATTAATGTAAATCTGCTTTATCGTGTTAGTTTTTTTCCGCAAAACACATTAGGCATACAACACATAGAACAAAATTTCCTTTTAGAATTTGCCATTTTTTAGAATCTAATAACCTACTCACAACAACATAAAAAATATATTGCAACTTAATAATAAAATATATTTTTAAAAATTAATAGCTACATTACATAATCTTAGTATATTCTATACTACAAAACTACAACAAATCTAAATATTATTGCCTATATGTAAAAGTAAATCCATAAATAAATATAAGTATTTTAGTTACTACTTTTTATATTAAAGTAGTGTAATGAATCTGTAATATAAAAAAGGCTTTTGTTATATTTTATCGTTATAGTATTGGTTTTATGTTAATTAAAAATTTAACGCATATAGTCATCATCAAACCGCACAATATCATCTTCACCTAAATATTCACCAACTTGCACTTCAATAATAACAAGATCAATTGTCCCCGGGTTTGTTAATCTATGGATATGCCCCATAGGAATATATGTCGATTGGTTGGGAGCTAAAAAGATTTCCTTATCTTCAATTTGCACGAGAGCACTCCCACTTACAATAATCCAATGTTCATTTCTATGATAATGCTTTTGCAAACTTAAACGATGTTTTGGCTTTACTATAATACTCTTAAGTTTATATGTAGGGCTTTCTTGTAATATCGTGTAGCTACCCCATGGTCTAAATGCTTGGTTGTGGATTTCTGTAAGAGGGCTTTGCTGTGCTTCAAGGCTTGCTACAATCTTTTTAATATCTTGTGTATATCCCTTCTTTGCTACGAGCAAAGCATCTTGCGTATCAATAATAACACAATCATCTAATCCCAATGTTGCCACCATTTTATCAGCCATAATGATATTATTGTGCGAATGCATAGCAATACATGTTGCATTCATAGCATTATTATTAGAATCTTTAGGCAATTCAATACTAAGAGATTCAAAGCTACCTACATCATTCCATGTAAAATATGCAGGAATCATGCGTAATTTTTTTGTTTTCTCCATTAACGCATAATCAATACTTTTATCTGGAAGTTGCATACTTAATTGTCGCTCAAGGCGTATAAAACTATCTGTAGAATCTTGCAAATTACACGAAGATTCTAAAAGTGTGCAACATGCTTGATAAATATCTGGTGCATAATGTTGCATTTCATCTAACAACACATTAGCTTGATAACAAAACATGCCACTATTCCAATAATACCCACCATGCTCTACATATTTTTGTGCTTGTGTAACATCTGGTTTTTCATGGAATGCAACAACCTTATGAATTGTTGCCTCCCTTTCTGCTACTTGTATATAGCCATAACCTGTATGCGGGCTATCTGGCACAATGCCAAATGTTACTATATTGCCTTTCCTTGCTACCTCACATGCAGTAAAAATACATTCTTTATAAGCATTATCATTATGGATGATATGATCACTTGGCAATGTTACAATAACTTCATTGGGATTATGCTTTGCCACCACAAGTGCACTTATTGTGAGTGCGGCTGCTGTATTTTTTGGTAGAGATTCTAAAATAAAAGAATCAACTTTTATATCAAGTGATTGTGCAATATCAAGTGCTAAAAAATAATGTTGCTCATTTGTAATAACTTGCAGAATATCATTTGCTTGCAAAAGTTTTTGGTTGCGTTGTAATGTCATTTTAAAAAGCGAATCTTGCCCGATTAATTTTGCAAATTGTTTTGGCATGAGTTTGCGTGAAATAGGCCATAAACGAGTGCCACTACCGCCACATAAAATTGAAATAACCACAAAAACTCCTTGTTATTTTCAATATATAATTATTATTAAAAGTAAAGAAATGCAAACTTTTTATATAATATTACCATATTACTCATGTGCAGTATCATTGCATTCTTGTGCTGTTGTCATCTTTACAGAATCTTTTGCTCGTAATGATGAGAGTAATGTTTTATTGTGTGTTTGGCATGAACCATCTTGAATAACTAGTGTATCACCTTTCATTTGCACACTCTGTGGTAATTGTTTAGGTTCTGTGGCATGTTCCATTGGTGTTGCATCTGTATGTGCAGTAGCCGCAAAAATAGCATGGGAAAATATAACTACACAAGATGCCATAAAAATTTTATAAAACCTATTGCATTTTTTAAATAATCGCACAAATACCATTCCTGTATTATTTACCAAAAAAATCTGTCGCATTTTTACTCCTTATCTTTATACTACACAATCACATACTTTTGTTACAAGCCCGGCAAAATAGACTGCTCCATCTATATAAGAAACCTTTAGTTTCTCTTTGCTAGGCGGTATCAATGTGTATTCTTTGTCAAAATCGCGAAAACTCACATAAACAGCACATGCACCTGTGCCACATGCCTGTGTTATATTTTCAACCCCTCGCTCAAAAGTTACATAGTGAATCTTATCGGACTCTTTTAATGCAATATTTACATTTGCATTATATTTATGACGCAAATATGATAAAAATTCTAAATCATTGCTTAATGCTGTAAATTCTTTCATAGAATTTGCAATATGGACAAGATGGGGAATACGCATAATAATATGCTCAAATTCATAAACATTGCCTTTTCTATTTTCAGCAATATTGCCTTCAAGTGTGTATTGTCCAAGATTACTTTGCACATATGCATGCTTTGAATCTACAATATCTTGAATGCTAACATCTATAATACCAGCACCACTAAGAAAACTATGTGTTTGTGTAGTAAGTCCATTTTGGAAAGCATACAAACCAGCAGC
The DNA here is from genome assembly GCA_029264655.1 of Helicobacter sp. Classification (GTDB taxonomy): domain Bacteria; phylum Campylobacterota; class Campylobacteria; order Campylobacterales; family Helicobacteraceae; genus Helicobacter_A. The sequence continues at coordinate 9,703 of JARHZY010000051.1, forward strand.
CCTACTTGCATTGCCACACATATCCGCAAGACTACCATCAGCATTATAAAATTCCCACTTATATGCAACCATATTTTCCATATTGGTATCTTGAGATTGCATATAGGGTAGTATCACAACCATACCATCAGCCCCGATTCCATAGAAACGATTACAAAGAGCTATTGCTATCTTTGCTCGATTTTTCTCTTGAAAACTATGAAAAATGAGAAAATCATTACCACTTGCACAATATTTACTTATTGTCATGCTTGCTCCTTCTCCAAAAAGCATTCAATAATTTTACATAACCTTACTACTCTTTTGCAAAATGGCATTATTATATTCAAAATTCATTAACTTTTGTAAAAAGATTGGCATCTTTATTCTAATATTAAATTATTTTGTCTTATAATGTTATATACCATAAGATTTATTAAACACATAAAGCAACAAAAGGATTATCATGAATGATGTCAATACTCCTCCATGGGATACAAACAAACACTCACAAAACCCAATAGATAAAACACATATATTTACACAACCACAAAATATTTTTACCTTTGAACAAACACCAATACAAGATACTATAGATTCTAAAAATACAACACAGCAAAATACGCTTACTCCACAAAGCACAACATCACTCCAACAAACTTTTACTACCAACACAGACCAACTTGCAACACACAATCATAATACACCACAACATACTGCACTGCATGATGATAGCACGGAAATGATTGCCCTTGCACTAAAATACCGCCCAAAAACATTTGCAGAGTTGGTTGGGCAAGAGAGTGTTGCACGCACGCTTTGCCTAGCCCTTGATAGTAAAAAAATTGCCAATGCATATCTATTTAGCGGTTTGCGTGGAAGTGGTAAGACTTCATCAGCAAGGATTCTTGCACGTTCTTTGCAGTGTGAAAGCGGTATTACTTCTAGTCCTTGTGGTCATTGTCCAAATTGTATAGCAGCACTAAAGGGTGCACATATGGATATTATTGAGCTTGATGGGGCAAGTAATAGAAAAATAGATGATATTCGTGATTTAATAGAGCAAACTAGATATAAGCCTACAATGGGAAGATTTAAGGTTTTTATTATTGATGAGGTGCATATGCTTACAAAAGAAGCATTTAATTCATTACTTAAAACACTTGAAGAACCACCACATTATGTCAAATTTATATTGGCGACAACAGACCCCTTGAAAGTGCCACCAACAATATTAAGCCGCACACAACATTTTCGTTTCAAAAAGATTCCAACAAATGCACTTAAAAACCATCTCGCACATATTTTACAAAAAGAGCATGTAAGCACAGATAATGAAAGCCTTGATATGATTATACGCAATGGACATGGAAGTGTGCGTGATACACTCACTTTACTTGACCAAGCTATTGTATTCTGCCAAAATGAGCTTACTACACAAAAATTAGCAGACATGCTAGGTTCGCTTGACCCTAAAGCATTTGATATGCTTTTTCAAGCACTCTTGCGTAAAAATATGCAAGAGTGTGTGCAGTTTGCACGTTCTCTTGAAGGCTATGAAATTGAGATGATTTTAGATGAATTAAGCCTTTATATAAAAAATAAAATGCTTGAAGATATACCGCAAATACCCCCTATACTAGGTATGCGTTATGCAAATATTATTAATGATTCTAAAGCAATGTTACAACTTGATTGCGATAGTGATTTTTGCCTATTATTAACAATTTTAAAAATGCTTGAAGCACAAAAAATACGCGAAGTCGCCCATGCTATTAAACAACTTGAATCTACACAAACACATTCCCAAACAATGCAAGTTACACAATTAGCACAAGCCTACATTCAAGATTCTACACATAGTAACAATATGCAAACAACACCACACAATGAAATAGTATCAACACATACAGAACAAACAACACCACACACTAATGTTGCAAATAACCAAAAAGAAACTACACCGGCTATACAATATGAACAAACAAAGACTGCATATCCCACACAAAACCAAAATATAACACAATCACTTCAAGATACAAAAGAGCAAGTAAATAATACCCCACAACATAAAGATATACAAACACAAATTACACAAGATTCTGTGCAACAGCCTACTCTACAAGCACAAGCAACACCAAGCAATACTCTTTTTCAAACATTGATAGCGAAACTTTATGAACGAGATTATACGATTGGGCATATCTTTGAACATAAAATTACATTTGATAAGCTAGACCAAAATATTTTATATCTTATTTTCTATACAACAGAAGAAGAAACCACATTATTACGACAAGGATATAATGGCATTATGCAAGTTATAAAAGAGATATATGGAGATTCTGTAAAAATGCAGGTGCAAAAACAAGCACCCCAAGAGAGAATAACACAAACCCATAATACATTGCCACAAGATCCTAATGCATACCAACCGCAGGACAACACACAAATAACACAACATAAAAACACCAATGAAAATACACAAACAGAATCTACCCAAAACACACAGACACATAACACGCAAAATGAACAAAATGACCCTGCCTTACAATTTATCGCCCAAAATAGAGATGTGCTAAAAAGTATGCAAAATGAGCTTGGTATCAAAGATATGAAAATCCTTTCACTTGATATACTTTAAAAGAAGGTTTCAAGAATGCAACATATTATAAGCTACACATGTCCAAAAGACAAGCTAACGCCTGTTATAGATTCTATCGTTTTACTAGGGAAAGAAAACACCTATACACACAAGCCAATCAACATTATCCTTTTACAAGGAGAAGTTGGTATGGGTAAAAGCCACCTTGTGCAAACATATTGCCAAAATAATGGTATTACAAGTAGCTCACCAACTTTTGCTTTTCTGCATGAATATAATCATGGAATCTACCATTATGATTTATATTTAAAACATGATGAATACGCAATGGTGCGTCTTTATGAATCACTTGCAAATGAAGGCTTACATTTTGTAGAATGGGGTGATAGCACGCTTGCCCTACAATTAAAAAATATGGGATTTGCGTGCATGCTTTTAGAGATATTGCCCGCCAAAGAACATACAATGAGAATATATAATTTTTGGGTATAAATATTTTGTTTTAACCTTGCTTATTCGTTATACATAGAACAAACTCATAATATCTATGCTATGATAATAAAAACTTTAAGATTCTGGAGTAAATATGCATATTTATATAAGTGGGATACATACCAATGTAGGCAAAACGCATGTAAGTGCGGCTTTTTGTGCAAGCTTTGGTTATGCGTATTTTAAATTAATACAAGCTGGTATGCCAAAAGATTGTGCGATTGTGCAAGGACTTTGTGCAGACATAAAAGTTATAGGTGAGGGAGTGTGCCTACAAACACCATCTTCACCTCATATCGGTAAGTTGAAAGAAAATATGCAATACAAAGGCTTAGAGATTAAACTCCCCGCACAAGATAATATTGTGATTGAGCTTGCTGGCGGGCTATTTTCTCCACTTGATGAGCATATTTGCATGCTAGATTATATATGCCATAATCCCCATCCAACCATTTTAGTTGGCACATACTATCTTGGGGCAATTAACCATACGCTATTAAGTATCAATGCACTCAAGCAACATAATATAAAGATTCTATGTCTTGTAATGAATGGCACACAAGACCCACATATTGATACCTTTATCCATGAATATACAGGCATACCAATTATACATTTAAAGACATTAGATGCCATAAACTTTTACAAACAAATACTACCTTTTCAACAAGCCATGCAAAACTATATCTAATAGCATACAAAGCTATGCAAATTTTGATAGCAAAGATAAGAATATAATGTAATGATATTAATTAAATAGATTCGATATCCCAATTAAAATAGTAAATGCACTCCTATATTTTTTTAATAATGCAAATAGGCTTGACTTGTTTTTTTTTTTTTGTAAAATCACATTCGCTCAAAATACATAAAGCCTGTATTTTGAAATCATAAATTGTAAGGATAGAGTATGGAAGCATACAAAAAAGTGATAAAAATAAGCACGCAGTTAGCATGCGGTATAGGCATGTGTATAAGCTTGACAGGTTGTTTTGGAAACAATCCAGAACCTGTATTGCCAGATTTTAAACCAAAAGCACTTCAAGATAATGCACGAGGTATCACAATAGCAAGTAGCAAACCCTATAATTGTAAAATTGTTGGTGAAACAGAAGGACATGATGAGGTTGAAGGAAGAGTGGCAGGTATTACAAAAGCTAAAATAAGAATGGGGGCTATCAATGATCTTAAAAACGAATCATCGTATGCA
>JARHZY010000024.1 GCA_029264655.1 Helicobacter sp.
AATGTGCTAATAACAAAAAGATTGATGATAATGTATTAGATTCTATAAGCGATTATGACGAGCCAGAAAATATAACAGATATATTAAAAGAGTATTGCAAGTAAGAAGCTATTGTAAATAAACTATAAGCAAGTGGGAATTTATACAAATAGCACTAGATTCTCATCATATTATGTAATGAAAAGATTTATAGTTTAAGGCTTGAAGCAATAAGCCCTATTCCATAGCACCATACATAAAAAAACATAGCATATAAAAGTCTTATATTTATATTATCAAAGCCCCATAATACATAATAAAAAATAGCATTTATTACATAAATTATCTAACTAGAATACTAAAAAAATAAGCTATAATAGACAAAGATTCTAAGTAAAGGGCTGTTATGTTAAATTTTAAACAAATAATAGCAGGCTTTATCTTATGTAGCATAGTAGCATTAGCAAATAATGCAGATAATGCAAAAAAAGCAAATGCCAACAAAGCAAGTAGCCTAAAAAACAGGATATATTGCATTTGTTTGCCAAACCACATAGAATCAATATATGTAAATAAATCTAAAATTTTGTGTTCTATATAAATAAATAATATATGCGGTTATAGAGTTTGTGTAAGTATAAATAAGTCATAGCTATAGCTTTTCTCTCTAAAACAAGCAGTAAAGTTACCCATAAAGAGTATATATAATATAAAATTTTCTATGATTTTTTATAAAAAGAAAAAGGATAAAATATCTGCTATAAAATGGGTTGTATTTGTTTGGAATGCGACTATAAACAACAATATATAATATAATTATGCGTTATTGGGGATAAATTTTAGAGCCACAGAATTAACGCAATGGCGAACATTTTTTGGTGTAAAACCTTCACCTTTAAAAACATGTCCTAAATGTCCATTGCATGTGGCACATATAATTTCTGTTCTTATACCATCGCTATCTGGCACTTCTTTCACTTTATCTGTAATCGCAGAATCAAAGCTTGGCCAACCACAATGCCCTTTAAACTTGGCTTGGGAGGTAAATAAAGGAGTTGCACAAAGCTTGCAAACATAGATTCCATCTTCAAAAAAATCATTATATTCGCCACTAAATGGTGGCTCTGTGCCTTTTTCTAAAAGCACATATTTTTCAAAATCATTTAATTGTTGCATATAAGGTCCTATTGTGGTGTATTTACTTTTGAATCATCGATAGTAAAATCAAGAAATTCTGATTTGGAGCTACGATTGGCAATACTATTATAATGTTGGGCTGCTGCATTATAATTTTCTGCTTCTTGATATAATACGCCCAAAGCAAAACGGCTTTCATAATTTACACTAGATTCCATTTTAGATAATTGCAATAACAAGCTTGCCGCATTTTTATGTCCTGCTCCAATAGCTGCAACAGCACCCAAATAACGCGTATAACTATCGTCTTCTTTTAATCCATTAATAAGCCTATCATAAATTGCATAACTTTCTTCAAAATTTTGCTGATAAATATTTAAAAGTCCAAGTGCCTGTAATAAGCCATTAGGATTTTTTGTTTGTGTGCTTAATTTATAATTGAGTAATTGTTTCTCACGTTCAAGATTCCCAGTAATAAAACCTACATAAATATAAAGTTCTCGTGCAAGATTTGGACCATAAAATACATTATCTAAATTCATATTATCCTCACGGAAAAGATATTGCATATTGAGTGATGAATTTTTTACATTTGTGCCATAGTTTTTAGCTAAATCAAGCAAAATATTTGACACAATATCATTGGATTGATAGTATTTCAAACGCTCAAAACCAGCAGTAATATTTTTTATATCACGCATATGCATAGCACTAATCGATTGGAATGCAAGCGCAATGGCTCTCTTTTCATCTGCTTGGGGTATATACACTCCCATGCTACTTGGATCATTTACCCATTCTTTTAATTTACTAAAAAATGCAAGTTGTTCTTTTGGCATTTTGCTATCTACTATACTCTGCCCCACATTAACATTTAGTGTGCTAATATCTTTATAAATAAGTTGCCCTGTAACCATTGCAAAAACACCAGCTTGCACATCTGTCATATCAAGGTGATATGCACGTAAAAAATGCTTATAAGCATTTGCAAAATCGCCCACTTGAGCATAAATTAAACCTGCATTATAATGTAATACCGCATGGTTTGGATTTTCTTCTACATCATGCTTAATCATTGCTAATGCACCACGCAAATCATTCTCATTAATTTTACGTAAAGATTGTGCAATATTTGTATTGATATTGGAAATAGTAGCACCACGCACTAGTATTGCATGGCTTTCCTCAAGATTACCAAGATTAATTTTTGAATCTAATACACCATCAGAAATAATGCTTAAAGCCTCATCAACATTAAATACACGATAGGGTGCATAGTAAAAGAGAATCTTACTAGTTAAAAGATTAGAATGTTCAAAAGTCCTATTCCAAAATTCTTCTTGTGCGAGTTGCACATTAAAAACACTTGGTGCAACACGTGCTTTTATCGGGTATGGATTTGTGATATTATGCTCTTTCTTTGCAGCACCAAACTCATCAATTATACGCGCTGCTTCGATAAAATCCCCTAATTTTAAGCTAATAAGTTGCATAGTCATCTTTGCATGCCAATCATCAGGATATTGCAAAAGATAATTATATACATGCCCACGTGCTGCATTGAGACTACCCTGTCTTGCTAGTAGTTGCCCTAGTGCAAGTTCATCTTGTTTTTCTGCAACTGCTTTAAGATTATTATAAGCTTGCACATTATCATTAAAAAGTGTATAGAGTTTTGCTGCTAATCTTTTACTATCTTTATCAAAATGTGTAGTTGCATCATGATTGAGTGGTGAGAGTGCTTCAAAATACTGCCCTTGATAATATTGATTCAGTGCATAGGAATAGGCATATGGTGGTAAATTGCTAATTTGATTAGCATAGGTATTTGCTATATTAATATAGTATTGGTATTTATTTATATCGCCAAGCCGAAAAGCACTTACTGCAGCATTAATTGCACTTAAGGCGACATCTTCACCTGCTGCAATTGCTTTATCATAATATTCAATGCTCTTTTGATAGTCTTTTGATTTTGCATTAATAACGCCTAGATTATAATTTGCAATAGCCTTTGCATAAGTAGCAATTTGATTAAAAAGCATCAATGCTTCTTGTTTATCACCGGTTTTATAAAGCATATCAGCTTTTTGAATCATATTTTCAAGATTCTTATTATCTACGATTGGTGGCTTTGTTGTAACTTCTGGTATAGTTGGTAGAATAATGCCACCCTGTCCATCTATATTATTATTATTATTTTCTTGTGTGCCATTTTGCATACCACTAGCACTTTGGTTGCCTGCGTTTGCATTTGCTTGTTGCATGCTTTTTGTGCTTTCTTGCTCTTGTGTATCTTGTTTTGGTTTAAAAGCCATGATAAGTAATGCAACAAGCATGAAGACAAAGAGCAATAAAAGCACAATTAGTAAAATACGACGGGTTTTTACTCCAAGCTTTTCATCAATATTGCGTATAATTGGAATATCTTTAGCATTATCTCTAGCAAAATTTTCTAAAGGTGTAAAAAATGCCATAATGCCACTTGGCTTCTTTTTTTTCGTTGCAACTTGTGATTCTTCACTCTTATTATCAGCGTTTTCTTTTATATCATCTTGTGTTGCTAAATCTTCAGCTGCTATATCTTCTTGTTTTGTTTGTTCTTCTGCCATTCCCTATCCCTAATACATTTTATTATAATTACATGGAATCAATGTTCAAGGTATTTTTGTAATACTTTGGGTATATTAATACTACCATCAGCATTTTGAAAATTTTCCATAATAGCAACAAGCGTTCTACCTACTGCTAAACTTGAACCATTGAGTGTATGTGCAAGTATATTTTTACCTTCATGTTTATATCGTATTTTAGCTCTACGCGCTTGGAAGTCCCAACAATTTGATACAGAGCTAATCTCACGATAACATTGTTGACCGGGTAACCATACCTCTAAATCAACGGTATTATATGCAGAAAAACCAATATCCCCACTACAAAGTTGCACCAATCTATGTGGTAATTCTAAAGATTCTAAAAGTTTTGAAGCATTATCTATCATTTTCTGCTGCATTGCTTCACTTTGGTCTGCCCTTGTAATAGCAACAAGTTCTACTTTGTCAAACTGATGTTGGCGGATAATGCCGCGTGTATCTCGTCCTGCACTCCCTGCTTCCTTGCGAAAACAAGGGGTATAAGCAGTCATCATAATGGGTAACTCTTGTGCATTCACAATCATATCTTGATAGAGATTTGTTAGTGCAATCTCTGAAGTAGAAATTAAATAAAGTGTATGCCCCTTATTAGAATCTTCATCATCAATCATATTTTCTAAACGAAACATATCGTCTGCAAATTTTGGGAGTTGCCCTGTCCCAAGCATTGCCCTATCATTAACAATAGCAGGCACACTGCATATTTCAAAACCATTCTTATGGTTAAAATCAAGCATATATGATATTAGTGCTTGATTTAATCTTGCACCAAAACCACGCAATACAGAAAATCTACTTTTTGCAAGTTTAACACCTGCTTCAAAATCAATCCATTTATTTTGTTCTGCAAGTTCCCAATGCTCTTTTGGTGTAAAATCAAATGTTTTTGGTTGTAAAACGCGTTTAATTTCTACATTATCATGCTCATCTTTACCTATTGGGGTTGTGGTGCTTAAAAGGTTTGGAATCTGTAAAAGCATTTCTTGCAGAGCCTTTTCGGCACAATTTACTTGAGCGACTGCATCTTGGACTTCTTTCTTTAAGCTATCAAGTTTTTGCTTATGGTTTTGTAAAATGCTAGAATCTGCCTTTTGCCGCATAAGCTCCCCATATTCCCTTGAGAGTTTGTTTTGTTCGGCTTGCATAGATTCTGTAGCAGTCTTTTGTTGTTTAAAAGTGCTTACACTTTTTCTAAGGTTATCAAGCGTATGTGCTTCTATATTTCTATGTGCGAGATTTTGTGCTACATATTCAAAATCATGGAGTAAAAGTTTTACATCAATCATCAAAAAATACCTTATATAACATAATAGTTATCGAAAATATAAAAATAATATTTAAAATAAGTAATTATAACAAAAATGATACAAAATGTCTTGATAAAAGTATTTTTTTTTTGTTAAAATAACACTAATAAAATTTTAGGAGCTTTGTTATGATAAGTAACATTGATAAAACGACTTCACTTCACTTAAATAACGAGGCACAATTTCTTTGCTTTACTTTAGAGGAAGCTGAAAATGAGCAAGACATTCAGCTTTATGCAATGAATGTATTTAAGATACGTGAAATAATCTACTATGATGGTGAATTAACAGAAACAGCTGGAGAAAATGAAGGTGTTGTGCTTGGATTTTTAACGGTGAGAGGTGAGAGCATACCACTTGTTGATATGCGTAGATGGCTATATTATAATGCTTCAAGTCCAAAACGAGATCTTAAAGACTATTCTATTCAAAGCACAAAAAATCTTGTTATTTTGTGTAATTTTTCGCAATGCACAGTTGGATTAAGAATCTTAAATGTAAAAAGGATTATTCAACGCAGTTGGGATTCTGTTATTATTGGCAGTGAGTATGGATTTGATGGTAATAATAAAATCACAGCAACAACGAAATTTGATGATGGTGCTGTTGTGCAGATTATGGATGTTGAGCGTATGGTTGTTGATGCATTTCCATCAGTAGAAACTTCACATGAATTGCAACTTGAAAGTTTAAGGGCAATTGAAAGTGATAAGGTTGTATTGTTGGCAGAAGATTCCAAACCTGCCCAAAAGTCCTTGCAAACCATTATGGAAAAATTAGAATTGCGTTATTTTACTTTTCCAAATGGCAAAGCATTGCTTGAATATTTATATAGCCCCGGCGTTATAAAAACTATTGGTGCAGTTATTACAGATCTTGAAATGCCGCTTATTTCTGGATTTGAAGTGTTAAAGCATATACGCGATCATGAAGAGACAAAAACATTACCTGTTATTGTTAATTCTTCAATGAGTAATGATTCAAATATTGAAAAAGCACAAAGTTTGAAAGCGAATGCCTTTATCACAAAATCTAATCCTTTAGAAATAGAAGATGCATTGCGAGAAGCACTTGAGTTATAATGCCATTAGAATTAATTTTTGAAAAGTTGGAGTTGCTTAGTATAATAGCTAAGTTTATCGATAATATTTGCATAAATACATAAGGATAAAATAGTGAAAAGAGTTTTTTTGGGAAGTATCATTGCAAGTTGTTTATGTTGTATAGTATTTGCAGATAATGCAAAAAAAGAAGTGCCGAAATCACAATCATTGGCATCTAGTGCGAGTTTTGATCCAGAAGCAGCACAGCAATTAGCAAAACAATGTGATGCAATTTTTGAAGCAAGAAAGCAAGAGATTGCAACAAGTCTTTTGCAATTACAACAACAGCAAAGCACATTACAAATTCTTACCACTGAAAATACAAAATTGCTTAAAGAAAAAGAAGAGCAAATGAAGTTGAAAGAAGGTGCATTAAAGAAAATGTATGCTGATATGAGAGAAGAAGAAGCAAAAAAAGCAGCTGAAAGTGAAGCAAAGCTAAGTGAAGCAAAACAACTATTAGCACAAAATCAAGAGATTCTCAAACAAATAACAGGTGCAAAAGATACGAAATTAGCGGAAAGTTATGCAAAAATGAAAGATAGCAAAGCAGCACCTATTCTAGCAGCTATGCCAGATGATGATGCGGTTATGATTTTGTTAAGTTTGAAGCCTAATCAAATGGGGAATATTTTATCACAAATGCAACCTGATAAGGCAGCAGAGCTTACTAAACTTATTAAATATTTTCCCAATAAAAAACCAGTCCCACCAAATGCCCCACCACCTGCTACTCCAGATGGAATCAATGTAGAAAACAATATGCCACAAAATACACAAGAAACAAGCGACACACCACAAAATAAAGCGATACCACAAAGTTTTGATAGCGGTGTGAGAATATATTAACGAATATATTGCATAATATTTATTACAGATATAAACCTTATAAGAGTTATTGCAGGGAAACTAATAGAACCTTAAAAGATTGGCAAAAAGCTTTTATGGGAATATAGCTTTTATATCCTATTATTCTTCATTATCCATATAACAAAAAAGAAATACTCTATCATAAAGTAGTATAGATAATTTCAACCCTTAGAGATTAAAAATACAACAATAATTCCATAAAGTATCGATATGAGTATATATAATTATAGTATTTTGGATTCTCATAAAAATGCTAGTAAAACCAAACTACAAAATATTAAAATCTATTATAAAAAAATAATATAGATATATGGGTTATATGCCAAATAGAATATAAAAAGAGAATCTAAAAGCTAATCTTCATGATTCTAAAATGTAAAGTGAATGCTATATTTTAGACTCTAAGTTATAGGATTGTGAAAAATAACTAAGATTGCTTTTGGATTATACTAAATGCAGAAAAGCAATAACCAATAAACTTAGCTATAACAATAAACAGCAAAAATATCCTAACATATAAAGCGATTATATGTAAAAAAGTAGATACAAAGAATCTTAAAAACTAATATTAGATGAGATTTACAATATAAAGCATCGTAGTAAAGCCAACTTATAGATTCTAAACACAGCACTATAGGCATAAAAACCTATATTACTCTTAGATTCTATAGTGTAGCAAAAAAAAGGGGGGGGGGGGAATTACCAATTTGCATTAGTGCAAGATTCTTTATCTCCTAAATCACATGCTTTTTTATAATATTCTTGAGCGAGTGTGGCATTCTCACTCACACCTTTTGCATTACGATACATATAACCCAAGCTTGAACATGCTTTTGCATCTTTGCCATCGCATAATTCTTTATATACCTCGATGGCTTTTGTATAATCACCATCATTATATGCCTTATTTGCATCATCAAGTGTTGCTGCACCAAAAGCCATACTGCCAAAAAAGCCTACCATTACCATAGAAAAAAATGTTTTACACATCATAAAATCCTTCTAAATAAAATATAATTCCAATTGTAGTGTAATTTTGCTTATTTTCTTACTTTTTTGTTACTTTTATGCATAATATTTTATTTTGGCTTCCATAAAGCAAGGAATGCCATAGCAAAAAGCACAAGGGCAACCCATAAAAATAAGGCGACAATACCATAATGTTGCACAATAGGTTGTGAAAAGAAAGGTGAGATAAACTGCCCAAAACAAGCAGTTGCACTTAAGATTCCAATCGCTTTGCCAATATGCTCTTTTGGCACTATGGCAAGTAAAAAAGATGAATTATTGACAATCATTGCCCCGCCACCAATACCTACTATAAGCAACCCAAGCACAACCGCATAAATATTATGTAAGATATAAATGAGAAAAAAACCACTTCCCATACATATAAAGCCAACAATATAAATACTTCCAATAGATAAAAAGTTGCGTATTCTTGGGTAAAAAAGCGATGATAAGCCATAGGCAAATGCAGATGCTGAAATGCAAAATCCAACAAGTATTTCACTCTTACCTAAATATTGTGTAATAAAGTATGGAATCTGTGTAGGTGAGGTATAATAGGCAGCCATCATAATAAAGCCAAAAAAATAACAAGGCAATACCGAAATAATTTTAAAATCCTTTGTGATTGTATGTATATGTGCTATTTTTTTGTGTGGGCGTGGTTCAAAAAGTGTTGTGGCAACAAAAAACATTAAAAAGATTCCAAGCCCATATACATAAAAAGGATAATGCCAATCAAAATGTGCTAAAATCCCCCCAAGACACATAAAAAATGCACTACCGCATGCGGTAGCAAATCCCTGTAAGCCTAATGCTTTTTGCCTTTCTTCACCCACATAATAATCTGCTACTAATGTGCTTGCCGCAGTCATCACAAATGCAGTTGCAATGCCAAAAATCGCACGCGTAAAAAGAATCCAATAAATATTATCCCATACTGCCCCAATCATACCGCTAATACTCCATAAAAACATAGAGCCAATAAGGAACTTTAAGCGTCCAAATTTATCAATCAAAATACCACTTAATGGTGAAAAAAGCATAATAAAAAGTGCAGGTAATGTTAGTACGAGTTTTGCAAGTGTTTCAATATGTTTAATATCTGCAAAATGATTCTCAATAGCAGGTATCGAGGTTGCAATAATAGTCCCGCCAAGCACAGTCATAGAAGTGCTAGAAAATAAAGCAAACATAAAAGTTGGGCGATGTGTAAGGGCATATAGTTTTTGTTCAAGTCGATTTTGTTGTATTTCCATTATAGAAACTCCAAATACTCTAAAATTCTTCTCTTTACAAATAAGCATTATAACAAAATAACAGCGATATAGCAATGTAAAATAAGCAATGAAACAATAGGATAAATAAGAAAATACAAGCAAGAGGTATAATAAATCAATCTATCCTATAACAATAAGTATAGTGCGTAAAAATATAAAAACGAACTATGCTATATGCTATAGGAAAACCGAAAAATACAAACCTTATTACTTTATTAAGGTATTTATTATGTGTATAGTTATGCTAGTTTTTATAGATTACTGAGAAGCATAATAACTATAGTGCAATATTTATATAGATATATTATTCAAAATAACGCATAATAGTATAGCCGCCATCTTTTAAATATTTATCTTTTTGCATAAGCTTTAAATCGCTTTGCATCATATCAGCGACTAACATAGCAAGGTTATATTTAGGTTTCCAACCAAGAATGCGTTGGGCTTTGCTTGGATCACCTAACAATAAATCAACTTCAGTTGGACGGAAATAACGCGAATCAACTGCTACTACTTCCTTACCAATTGGGAGTTTATAATCACCATAACATTTTGCTACAACGCCTACTTCATTTATCCCATTGCCATTAAAGTCAAGTTCTATGCCTATTTCTTTAAAGCTTAAAGCAACGAAATCACGCACTTCTGTGGTAACACCTGTAGCGATAACAAAATCTTGTGCTTTTTCCTGTTGCAAGATAAGATACATTGCTTCTATATAGTCTTTTGCATGCCCCCAATCTCTTTTTGCAGAAAGATTCCCTAGATAAAGTTTATCTTGCAATCCTAATGCAATCTTGCTAACCCCGCGTGTAATTTTACGCGTTACAAATGTTTCTCCGCGTATGGGGCTTTCATGATTAAATAAGATTCCATTACTTGCAAATATACCATATGCTTCACGATAGTTAATAGTAATCCAATATGCATAAAGTTTTGCACATGCATATGGAGAGCGAGGATAGAATGGTGTTTGTTCATTTTGTGGCACTGCTTGCACTAAACCATAAAGCTCTGAAGTAGAGGCTTGATAGATTTTTGTTTGTTTTTGTAATCCTAAGATTCTAATAGCTTCTAAAAGTCTTAATGTGCCTATACCATCAGCATTTGCTGTGTATTCTGGTGTTTCAAAACTAACTGCTACATGACTCATTGCTGCAAGATTATAGACTTCATCGGGTTGGACATCTTGCATAATGCGGATAAGATTTGTTGAATCTGTTAAATCACCATAGTGTAAATGCAATGATACATTATCTGCATGCACATCTTGGTATATGTGGTCAATCCTGTCTGTATTAAAAAGAGAACTTCTACGCTTTATACCATGCACTTGATAGCCCTTATTGAGCAGAAATTCAGCCAAATACGCCCCATCTTGTCCTGTTATACCTGTAATTAATGCGGTTTTACCCATGTATATCCTTGAATGCAAAATGTTTTATTATAGCTTAAAATATTGATATTTAAGTTACTTATGGGTATTTACATGCTAAAAAGTGCAAGTGGTTGGCATTCGATACTAAAAACACGTACATCTTCAAATTCTTCTTTAATCAAACTTGCGAGCATGCTTGCAGCAGTATCATTAAGATAAAGTTTAATAATTGCATAATTTTGCCGCCCACTTACTTGTTCTTCATCACTTAAGAGCATATTCTTAGCTGCATATTTTTTTGCTTCAATAAAAAAGAAATCATCATAGCCATTTGCAAGTAATAAATCAATAACATTGTCTTTTATTTCAAAACGCATATAAATATCAAGCATAATCATAATATATCCTTTGTTTGCTTCATAGAATCTTGTGTAAGCACGAATATTTTCTTAGATTCATATTTGGGATTATAGCAAAATTGCTTGAATGAGTTTCTGTTTTATTGAATCTTATAAGCGGTATAATGATATTATTTAATTCCCTAATCATGAAAAGCTTATATGTGTTGCTAGCTTTTTATTTATTAGCTTTTATGTTTATGTAAATATCTTATAAAGATAGATTTTTGTATGATAAAGATTATCTATGTGGCTTTATCAATAATCTTTATGATATAGGAAAATACTATCTTTTAAAACTTTTTTCTATGTTAATGTTTCAGTAATAGTATTTATAAAGAATTTATGTTAGTTTTCTAAGGTTTGCATAATGGCTTCAATATGTTCTGTATATCCTAGAAAGAGCACAACATCACCTCGTTGTAGAATAAAATCAGAATCTGCATCAAGATTCCATGTTTCACCCCTACGCACTGCGACAATTTTTACATTATCTTCTTCGCGAATTGTCCCAACACTGCGTTTTACAAAATAATTTGTTACAATGGCTTTACAAGCACGCATATTTGCACTTAATTCAATTTCTTCTACATTGGATTCAGTGATTTCACTAAGCAAACGATTTGCTGCCTGCCGTTCTGCATATACTACCTCATCAACACCAAGCCGTTCTAAAATAGCACCATGTGTGCTTGATATAGCTTTTGCAATTACTTTTTTATTTTCAAGTTCTTTAAGTGCCATTACCGTGAGTATGCTTGCTTCGATATTTTCACCAATGCTTACAATCACAATATCAAGATTGCTAACACCCGCTTCTTTTAAAGCAATCTTATCTGTGCAATCAATAATATAAATTTGTTCTGCCTTATCACGCAAATTAACAAAACTTGATTCTGTATTATCACATAAAATAACATTTTCGCCATTTTCTATAAGTCCAAGTGCAACATGATAACCAAACTTACCAAGTCCAAGCACTGCATAACTTTTTGCCATATAAATCCTTTAAATTAAAACTTTTTCTTGCACATATTGTATATGTTTTGTTTTTGTCCCGCCCATAAATATGAGCGTGAAAGCTAAAATACCAATTTTACCAGAAATCATTAAAACCATAACAATTAATAACCCAAGCATATTGAAATCAGCACAAAGACTGAGTGTCCCCCCATTATCTCCCATTGATAAACCTACCGTGCTAAATGCAGAAACCACTTCAAATAAAAGTGGTAAAAAAGGTATATCAGGTTCAAATATAGAGAGAAAAAAGGTTGAAATAGAGAGATAGACAAGTGCAATGATAAAGACACAAAATGCTTTTGAAACAATATCAGGTGGTATTGTGCGTCCAAAAATTGTAGTATCTTTTCTATTTCTAATAATAGCAATAGAAAGTGCTACAAGCATAGCAAATGTTGTAACTTTAATACCTGCAGCTGTGCCACCAGGTCCTCCACCAATAAGCATGAAAAAAATAGAAAAAAACATTGTTCTTTCATAAAAATCACTAATTTCAAATATATTAAATCCCGAAGTTCTATAATTTGTAGATATAAAAAATGCGTTCATAATTTTATCCCAAAATGGAACATGTTCAAGTGTTTTTGGGTTTGACCACTCAAAAATTAAGACATTAATCATACCACAAATAAGCAATAAAATACTCATAATAAATACAATGCGTGTATTAAGGCTTAGTCGTATTTTTTGTATTTTATGTGTAAATATTGGATGATAACGCACTTTTGTATAGCAAAAATGTGAAAGTTCAAGTGAAGAGAGATAGCCAAAACCCCCAATAATAACAAGTATGGGTATAAAAATATTAATAAAGAAATCATCTTGATAAGGTGATAAACCATCTTTTAAGATTGTGAATCCAGCATTATTAAATGCTGAAATCGTGTGAAAAATTCCAGTCCATATACCATCTTTTATATCGCCGATTTTCCATATAAAATAAGGACATAAGAAAGCAATACCAATAAGTTCAACAATCAAAACGAAAAAGATAGCATTGATAATGGCTTTATCAATACCTTGCACAGAATTATTATTCAAATTATCAACAACATTAATCAATTCTTTTTCAGCAGCACTAAGACGTTTGCCAATTAATATAAAAAGTATGCCTGCCATACTCATATGCCCGAAACCACCAAGTTGTATAAGAATGCAAATAACAATCTGCCCATAGATTGTAAAATCAAGCCCTGTATTTTTTATTGAAAGCCCTGTGCAAGTCATAGCTGAAACACTTGTAAAGAGTGCTTCAAAAAAACTTACATTTGTATGATACATAGGTGGCATGCTTAAAAATAATGTGCCAAGCAAAATAACACCTAAGTATCCTGCAAGAAGAAATTTAATACTTTGAATCTGCACTTCATTCCTTTTGTATATTTATAAGTCGCATTCAATGTTATAATTATTGCAAAACAAAGCCAATTTTTTGCTTATAAAAGTCTAATAATAGAATCTAATCTATAAAAAGTTTAATTATATGCAATATTTACATAATGCTTATAGTATATTATTAAAGCACCATAGCCCCAAACACTCCAGCAATTATAAGTGGTATGTTATAGACAAAGAATGTTGGGATACATGTATCATAAATATGATTATGTTGCCCATCCATATTAAGCCCAGATGTTGGTCCAAGTGTGCTATCGCTTGCAGGGCTTCCTGCATCACCTAAAGCCCCAGCAATTCCAATAAGTAAAATAATTGCAGGGACGCTAAAACCTAGTGAGATTCCAAAAGGCACATAGATAGTTGCTATAATTGGGATTGTGCCAAAGCTTGTGCCAATACCAATAGTAATCAAAAGCCCTACAAGCAACATTAAACTTGCCCCTATCAATTTCGCCCATATAGATATTGTTTGGCTTGTGCTTGCAATAGTATCAGAATCTAGTGTATTTGAGAGTATTTGTGTTTGAGCTACATGGGTAGTTACATTTGCTATCGCATCAACAAGGCTTTTTACTTCACCACTTTCGCGTAAAACAGCACCATATCCAGCTGCCACAAGCATAACAAAGGCGATAAATGCCATCATTTTCAGCCCATCTTCCATAATAGAATCTATTTCATTCCATTGAATACCTTTTAGTATTATAATACACATAAGCCCAGCAAATGCTCCAAGTGCAAGTGAATCTGTAATAAGTTGCACAGCAAAAAGTATGATAATACCAAATAAAGTAACATATTCTTTCCAACCCATACTTGCATCGCCAATAGCATATTCTTCTTTTTGTGTATATATACGCGGTTTTGCATAAAGTATAAAAACTGCAAAAAGTAATCCTAAAAACATAGCCACCCCACCAATCCACATAACAGCACCTACATCACTAAGGCTTACAGGCATACCATTCACTTCCATTTGCTTACTAATAGTTGTATGGAAAAGAAGCCCAAAACCTACACCAAGTGTTACATAAGGTGCTTGTAGCCCAAATGTTAATGCACATGCTACCGCACGTCTATCAATTTGTAAGCGATTCATAAGGCTTAGCAATGGCGGAATGAGAATGGGTATAAATGCAATATGAATAGGAATGAGATTTTGCGAGCAACAAGAAATAAGGGCTATGCTAAGGACAAAAATGAACTTTCTATTACTTATTGCATTAGCAATAGCACCAAGCAAGAAAGTCATTAAATGTGTGCGTGAAATTGCTACAGCAATAGCACCAAGCAAGATATAGCTAAGTGCAAGATTAAGATTTTTTGCCATACCATTAATAAGAATATCGCCTGTTGTTGTAGTTTTGAGTAAGATATAATGCCAAAATGAGCTATATGTATCTGTTGGTATAGGCATAGGTGAGAGCCATCCAGCTACAAGTGCTGCTATAATGATAGAGAGTAAAACATTAAGCCGTAAAATACATAGTATTGTCATAATAAGCACAGAGCATACTACTGCATTTGTGAGTAGATTCATTAAATTCCTTATAAAACAAAATAATAAAAATGGGATTATAGCCTATTTTTAGCGAAATCTGATTTGTATTTAGTTATTACTTTTTGCATTATTTGCTTCTAATAGTTTTATCTATCAACATTTATTGCATAAATCTATAAGATTTAATATTGTTAAAAGCTTATCTCTAAACGCAAAGTTGCATAATTGGAATCAAGTAGTTGCGTGCTAAACTCTTTTTGTTTGTATGAATACACATAAGCTAGTGAAATACCTTTCCATGCTAGTAATGCACCAATTTCTGCTTCATAGATAAATCGTGCCATATCTAATTGGGTTTGGAAGCCACCAATAGTATTGCCTTGTATAAAAATATTGCGTCCCACTAAACGTCCGGCAATACCACCAATAATATAGAATCTTAAATCATCGTTAATGCTTGCTGAACCAATATGATTGATTGTGCTTTTTTGGATTCCAAAATCACCATGCAAACCATAGCCAATACGCATACGCATACCAAGCTCTGCATGTGTATGTGCGTTACCAAGTGCGATAACGCCATAGGGCAAAATATCTATAATATTCTCTATAATATCAAATCTATATATTGCTTTATAATAAAGATTAAAGATAAATTCATTTTTAATTTGATATTCCCAACCTGCAAGCGGATAATAATGGATAAGGCTATGTATCCAATCTTGTGCTTCTTTTCCAAATGCAGCTTTACCTACCATACCAAGACTAAGGGAGACTTGCTCCATAAAGTTATGTGTGCGGTTTTGTATTGTTGTGTTAAGGTAGAGATAGCCACCATAAGGGGCGTCATTTGCTGGTGGTCGCACTGCAAAACGTGCAGCTGGTGTATAAATTTCTTGTCCTAATGCTACACTAAAAGCACTTGCCCTGTCTGTTGCAAATAATGAAGATAGAGCAACATAACCTAATGGGCTAGCAAGCCATTCTTTTGAAGTATAGCTTAAATTATGCCCTGCAGTATAATATCTATCGTAATTTGTAGGTTCAAAATATGCATCATTATCACTTGCTAATGCAATATGATGTTTTCGGTATGGTAAGAACTCTTGTGTATATCCTATATAACACAATACTATTATACATAATAATACCCTATTGAATTTTATCATTCCACTATATCCTTATATTTAGAGATTCTATACTAAGCGTTAAAGTATAAAAATCCATACCTACAATAAACCGCAAGAGCAATTTAATAGTTTGTTTTTCAGATTTTCATACTTACTTTAATCATTTTAGCTTGAATCTTATGGGTTTTGTGTTGCTAAGTAATTGCAATAATAGCATAATTTTAGTAATATAATTTTACACTATTCTATAATATTATTTTTATCTAATAGTAAGAAATATTATATTATTTTTATCATTTATTATATGAAAATGAATATTATTTGATATTTTATGAAATTTTTATTACAAAAATGTAGTATTTTGCAATAAAAGTGCTATAATTATAAACAATAATTATTATTATATTTGGTGTGGAGTTTATTGTGAATTATAAACATTTATTGTTGGTAGCTTTAAGCTTTAATGCTTGCCATATAGCTTTTAGTAATACCAATAGGGTTGTGGGTAGTGAAAATAAATCTAAAAATATTGAGTTAGCCAATACAGATAAAACACAGATAAAGCAAGACAAGCCAAGCAGAAATAAAAATACCTCATACACATTAGATGCGGTTACAGCAGTTGCTGATACAGAAAATATAAAGGCACAAAAGAAATATCAAAGTGGCTCACATATAAATACGCGTATGATAGAGAGTAATCCAAGCG
>JARHZY010000163.1 GCA_029264655.1 Helicobacter sp.
CACAAGTATTGGCACAATGCTTGGGGATTCAGGTGAGGTTGCAAAACAGCTTGGGCATAATGCTGACCAATTATTTAGCATGGTGCAAAATCTAATTGCAACTTCACAATCTCAAGTTACATCATTACAAGAAAATACAAAATCAGTAGAGCATATTAATAATTCAATGCAACATATTGAAGACTCTATGGGAGAACTAACAAGAGAAGCCGATGAGATTAAATCAGTTATAAATATTATTAAGGATATTGCTGACCAGACAAACTTACTCGCCTTAAATGCCGCTATTGAAGCAGCAAGGGCAGGAGAGCATGGTAGAGGTTTTGCAGTCGTTGCTGATGAGGTAAGAAACTTAGCAGAGCGTACAAATAAATCTCTAGGTGAAATTGAACAAAATGCAAATGCACTGATAAATTCAGTGAATGATATGTCGCAATCTATTAAAGAGCAAACACGAAGTATTGCCCACATTAGCGATATTACAAATCAATTAGAATCTATTACACAAGAAAATGCAGCAATTGCAAGTCAAACTGATGCAGTTGCTCAAAATATGCAAAACATAGTGCAAAATATTGTAGAAGATTCTAAAAAACATAAATTTTAATATCATTACATAAAGAAAAAGCACAATAACGCTTTGTTTATTGTGCTTTATAGCATTGTTTGTAAAAGATATAAACCTACCAATAAAACACCACAAAGAATTTGAAAAACTAAAAAAGAAATCAAAAGTAATCCTGCTATGCTTCATAAAGAATACTATAAGGAGAGAAAATAATGAAATATTATAAAATGATGTATAACTATAATCATAATGATGTGGATAATTGGTGCTCTTGTGATCTCGTAGATATAAAAAATAATGATGAATATGCACTTTTAGAATCTAAACCTATTACAAATTGGCAAACACCTACATTTGAAATCGATAAAGATGAAGGAAACATGCTAACTGATCTTATACACAATGACTATGGTTGGCGTATAGTCTCTCCTAAATTTATGAATTTAATGCAAGATTTAATTAAAGATTGTGTGCAATATTTGGATGTAGAAATTAAAAGTCAGGAAATAAATTATTATGATTGTAAAGTTATGCATGTAACAAAATCACTTGAGGCTTTAGATTATGAACATTCTGTATATACTTATATGGGTGATAATGATGAATATTTAAGTATTACTAAAGCTGCTTTAAGAAAATCAAAACTTGATGGAAGTCATATATTTAGAATTAAAGATGATGAAATACCTGTTTTTGTATCTAGTGAATTTAAAAAAAGAGTGAGAGAAAACAATTTATTAGGATTTAGTTTTAGTGAAGTGTATGCGTATGTATAAGAAAGAATAAGTATAGCTATTTATAAATCTCAAAAATGAAACTTAGAGGATAAAATAGTTTATATAGAATATTGCTATTGTATTACTAGGAATAAGGAGGTATCTTATGTATGATTTTAAGACATTATTACATATATTTATGGCAGTGGATTGGCAGATAAATAAAGCTGCTATATTGCGTTATACACATGGATTTTGTTATTTTCATGCAATGCAGTCTTTACCCGATATAAAAGCACAAGGACTTTTTGGCGTGCAAGAACATTATGAAATCTTGGCAACAAATACATACAATTTTTGCGAACATAAGCATGCTACAAATGCACTTTTATGGGGTGCAAGAGGTTGTGGCAAAAGCTCTATTGTTAAAGCTGTATGCTCTACTTACACACATTTATATCAGTCTTTACGCATTTTAGAAATTGAAAGCAAAGATATTGCGATATTGCCACTTTTATTTGATTGCATGCGTCAGCTTGATTATGATTTTATTGTATGTTGTGATGATCTTACTTTTGCTTCTCATGAATCTATATATCATGGATTAAAAAGTGTGATTGATGGTTCTATAGAACAACAAGCAACAAATATTATAATCTATGCTACTTCCAATCTCCGCCATCTTATGCCAGAATATACAGATGCACATATACTACATACGCAAGATTCTATACATGAAACCCTTGCATTAAGCGATAGATTCCCCTTAAAGATTGGTTTTTATGATAATGGGCAAAAAGAGTATTTGCAAGTTTTAGATTATATTATACAGCAAGAAAATAATCCATTATCACCAGAGATATGCAAATATGTAATGCAGGCAATTCAGCAAGATTCACTGAATTTTGCCACAAAAATTGGCAATAGAAATCCACGCACAGCAAAAAACTATTATATGATTCACCATGCTAAAATTATGCAGCTTATAGCAGCATACAAAGAGGAAACAAAACATACTCTAGATTCTATATAGAATCTGATATTATATTTGCAAGGAAATTATTATGCATATGCCATTTTTTACAAGCAAAGAAAGTCGATTATTCCGTGATAGCCCACTACATTTTGTGCTAACAAATCGCTATCATGGCATAAGCTTACCTCCATACCAAAGCCTTAATTTAGCTTATCATGTTGATGATATACCTACATATGTAACACACAATAGGAATTATATTATGCAACAATACTATAATAATAAAACATTGCTTTACCTTGACCAAATCCATTCTACCACAATTTTTACAACATATGCATATAGTAAAACAAATATAGATTCAATACCACATATATATAATATGGGGCATACAAAACCACAACAAAGTTATAATATACACGCCCATAAGCATGCACAATACCACGAAATGCTTGTAGGTAAAGGTGATGGTATTATTTGCAACACACCGCATTTTACCCTTATGAGTATGGTTGCAGACTGCAATCCGATTTTAGTATATGCCCCATCACATAATGTATTTGCATTGCTGCATGCTGGTAGGCTTGGAGTATGCCATAAGATTCTCACACATGCCATTATGTTGCTTATAAAGCATTATGCAGTAGATATACATGATATACTTATATTTATTGGGGCTTCTATACGCAAATGTTGTTATGCTATTGGGAGTGATTTAGCAATGCAAATAGCAAACAAACATGGCAAGCAATATATTATAAAAGTATCTGATACTTATAAACTTGATATGCTCGGGCTTTTATATAGTGAATTAATGGCACTTGGTATTACACCATCACAAGTAGAAACACATCCAAGTTGCACATGCTGTGATAGCACATATTTTTCTTATCGCCGTGAAGCAACAACAGGACGTTTTGGGCTTTTTGCAAGTCTTATGCATTAGATACAAATTATATCTACATGTTAATATATAAAATGGCAAGCACACAAAATAATTATATATTATTTTTTCAATGCCAAACACTCTCTAATGCACTATAATTTTCTAAGACACTTATCTGTCGTGCAATATATAAAGTTTCTTATGTTATCTACAGGCACATATAGCAAGAAATTGCCAATAGTCCCTAACACCATCAAATATAATATGCTACTTCAAAATTATTAGAATTAATAAATCCTATTGCCTACCTTAGAATCATTGCATTAACTAATACCTTACTAGCTATCCTATATATAAAACTCCATATAAGGCAAAATCCCATGCAACAAAAAGTATAAACTATTTTCTACTCTCAAAGGATTTAATAATATTGTCTTTTAGATTATAAATATCTTCTAGCTTGCTTATGCTTTCACTTTGCCCATCAGGAAAACTTACACTTTTCTTTGATGAGTTAAAATATAATCTGCAAATCCATTTTGTAACCTTATTTTGATACAAGATTCCAAAATAACTTAATGTATCTTTATAGGATATATCATCAAGATTAGCCCCTGCATTTGCCAATATTGACTTGACAATATAGAATCCTTGCAATTCTTCTTCTGTTGTAATGATTTCTTTGCTATCATCAATATATTCTTCATTTTCATCATCATTAATACTTTGCAAGTTGTTTTTAATATTTGTTATTTTATCATAAGCAAGATCATTTATAATTTCTTTAAAAGATTTTTTGATGTGTGTTTTGAATTCCTCTAAAACGGCATTTGTCATTCTTTTATTAGTGATTTGCTTTGCAAAAAAACTTGTAAATTCATCGCTAGGGTTTTCAATTTCACTTTTAAAAATCTCTTGTATGTTGCGGTAGCATTTTTTCTCCATTGCAACGCTTAAGATTTCATCTAAATTTAAATCAGAGCAAATAAAACGTTTTAAGTCTTTTAAATCTCTAGGTTTTAATTTTTCAAGATTAATAACTAAAAATGGAACTTTATCCATTAAATTTGATTGCTCAATATCAGTAAAAAACGATATTCAATACCATTTGTAAGAATAGCAAATTTAATGCTTGGGTCTGTATTAAAATATCTAACAAGTTGGTTATTATGATTATCAAGGTTTTCTGTATGGTTTTTGGCTTCGATTAAAATAAATGGTTTTGAATCTTTAAAGATTGCATAATCTACTTTTTCACCTCTTTTTGTGCCAATATCTGCAGTATATTCAGGCATAACAACCATAGGGTTAAAAACATCATAACCTAAAGCTTTTAAAAATGGCATGATAAAAGTCATTTTTGTAGCTTCTTCTGTATTAACAAGTGCTTTTCTTTCTGCGATGGTTTCACAAATTGCGTTAATTTGGTTTTCAAAACTCATGGTATATCCCCAATAATAAAAATGCCTATACCATAAAATATGAGTTTATACAATACCACACAATGTTTATATGCCAGCACTCATTTTATCTACTCTTAAAGTATTGGGTTATATAAATATATTTTTTAATATAAATTAAGATAGTTTGTTAAAGCAATAAATATAATTTCTTATTTTATATACTTTGATAATGCAATAAAAATTCCATGCATTCACTATATTATGATGCACTATCTTTGGTATTTTCAATAGCATTTTCTAGAATCTTTGTGCCAATTTTGAGTGTTTGACGCAAATCCATAATATCTCGAATCCTATTACGCACAATCTTTTCATTTTTCTTTGTTTCTTGCAAAAGCTGGTTTGGGATAGAATCAAAATGAGTATGTGCTGCTGGCAAGGAACAAAAGATTTGCTCAATTACTTGGGGTAAAATCTCTAAAATGCAATCTTGCAAAAATACTCTATCAATAGGTGCTAAATCCACTCTTTTTGCTTGTTTAACAAGGGCTTTGTTAGCATGGAATTTTTGCTCTATGCGTAAAATCACGCACTCAAGTAACATTGTTTTGGTAGCTTGCACCCATACACTTAAAGTTGTGATGTTTGTATGTGCTTGCATTACAAAATCATTCATAATATTATTATGTTGCTTTGTAAAATTATGAAAAACTCCAAGCTGAAATTCTTCAAGATTAATATAGCAATCCATACTAATATAGGCTGGTTTTTTTTGCAATATAAGACGATGTCCTTGTGCTATCCAATCATGTAATACTTGTCCAAATGTCTGCATCATATCTTGCACACTTTGTGCTATATATGAATCAAGACGCGTAAGCTTTGTAAGTAAGCTTTTATTTTTACGCACTAAAAGACTTTTAGAATCTTCTATTTCTTTTAGTAGTTCTTTATGGTGGAGTTGAAAACTTTCATAAACAATGCGGCGGTTTGTAATTAAGTCAAAAAATTTAGGTTGATTGGGACGCGTTTTTATTTTGATAATTTCAATATTATCAAGCACACTTTCTACAATGCTATCAAAATATTTTTTTAATCCTTTTGAAATAGTAACAAATATTTCACGATTATATTCAGCAATAAGTTGCTTTGTCTTTGCAATCAATGTTTCATTTGCTTTATGATACATTAAATCAAGTTTTTTGTAATGCTCAAAAATAATTTTATAATGTTTATCTATATTTTTATTCTTTTCAAACGCATTTTTAAGGATTGTAACACCCCGCTTTGATTTGGCGATTTGCAAAGCAGTTTGCAAACTATCTGCAATATCTTGCATAATTGTGTTTTGCAATGTAGCTTGTTTTGTCGTATCTTTTTGGGCATAATAAGATTCTATAAGTGCTTTTGTTTGGTCAAGTGAGGTTATAATGCTCTCCATAGGACGTGCTTTGTTTGTTAGCTGTTGTTTATATAATGTGCCAATAATTTTACACAAGGCAAACTTCTCTTCAAGCCTATAAGCTTCGAGAAGATTTCCAAGATGCATATCATAGAGTGCATGGAGATTAAATTGGGAATCAAGCTGTTTGCGTTGGGTTGATATTTGCTCTAATACCTCATGATCCTCTTTTTCTTTATCATCATAACAAAGTATAGCAATGGTTGGTTTCTTTTTTATAATCTTTAAAAGCTCTTCTTTTTTTAATTTTTTTGGTTTGTTAAGCAACCATATTATACAATCAGAATCTTTAAGCACATTTAATGTTTTTTTATCGCTAAAATCATTTTCTTTTACAATCATACATTCTTGTAATAATGGCGATGGAGTAAATATTTCAAAATACTCAATTTCTTCTAAATGGCTTGATGTGCAATCAAGTGTATGCAAACTGATATTTGCACTTCCATTTTTATAGTGTGCTTTAGTAAAAAAATAAGGGGCAAAATGAATGACAAACTTCTTTTGTGCAAGTCCATTATGCAGGGGTATAAGAGAATCTTTAAAAAGCACATTAAGCAAAGTAATCATAGAGAGATGGCAATCTCCTATGAGTTGCACGCATAATGGATTTTTATAATATCCGCGTAGCTGCTTATAATATTGTTTTATTTCTAGGGTTGGGTGTAGCTTTGGTGTATTGATAATTTTTTCGGCTTGCTTAATCTCTTGTAAGATATCACCCGTGTTTTCTTTGCTTAAATTTTTATAATACAAATCATCATATTCTTGTATAAATTGTGTTAATAGATTCATTGTTGTCCCCCATGCACAAGCATTGTAATTAATGTATCAAATTCTTCTATTGCATAACTTTTAGAATCATTAAAATATTCAATAAAACAAGATTCCAAAATATATTCAAGTTGTTGCAATTGCGTGTGGAAAAGATTTATTTTGTTATGAAAAAGTGTATTAATATTACGCTCTAAAAGTAAAAAATAATAATCAAAACTTTCTTTTAATGGCACAATAACAGAATCTTCTTGTATCTCTGTTTTTTTAATGGTGTTAGGCAATAAAATATCAAGCCGATAGGAAAGATGCTCAACTACAATTGTGTTGCTATCACCAAAAAAATCTGTTTGGATATTAGTCTTATATTGCATAAAAATAAGCTCCAAAATTTTTTTATGCTGTTTGGTTGTTGCAAAGTTTGCAAGCGATTGTGTATTGTTTGGTTGCAACAAAGTTGTAATCTCATGGATCTCGCGTATAGCAAAAAAATGTTTATGTAATATTTGGGCAAGCTCACGCAGTCCAACAATAAGACTTTGTATCATAGAAGTTTTTAATTTTTGCATATCAATATTGCCACGTTTTTTTGTTTCATAATTGAGTGCTTGTATAAATTGGGCATAGAGATTATCGCGTAAATTTGTGAAAGCATCATAAAATGAATAGTATTGTGCTGGAAGTTTTTTTAATATTGCTTGCGATAAAGCTTTGATATGATTAATTTGCAAACGTACTGCATCTTGGTTGCTAGTTGTATTAGAATCTGTTTGTATTGATTCTGGTGCGATATGGCAAAGCGTCAATATATTTTCTAACAAGCTTATATTAAAATGCTTTAATGGTTTGCCAAAAACATGTGTAAAAAGTGTGGATTCTAATTCTAAAATACCACTTGTTGCTATATCAAAGCCACTTTCAGATGTGCTAGAACCATGGCATCTAATTGCATGGGTAACACCAGCAGTAATAAAATGGAAAGTAAGTTTTTCAAGTTTTTGTTGTTTTTCTTTTTGTTGGCATGTAAGTCGTTGTTCTATGGTAGTTTGTATTTTTTGGCAAATATTTTGTCGTTTTCTTAATGTCATATTAGCACGATCAATATGCGTTATAATAAAATGTATATGCGATATATTAGCTTTATTAATAAGACGCAATAGCACGGCAATTATTTTATCATAAAGAAAAACTAGATTCATTTCATTGTAGCTTGCCAAATAAAGCACAATATCACTCTTTGCGGTATAATTATATACTTGTAAATGACGAAATGTTTGTGGAATGAGTGATGGTGTGTTAATAAGATGCATAAATTGCAGGATTTCATAATTTTGTGGCACTATTATATGGTCAGCGATATTGATTTTATTGTTGGGAAAGCAAGAATTATAGAGTTTCTCATACTTCATTTTCTCATACCCATGTTTTAAACAATCATGAAAAGTTTGCTGCAATTGCTTGTAGCTATTAGCTATATTAGTAATTGGCGATTCTTGTAAGGATTGTAAATCGCCTAAGTGCATATATTCTATAGTAGCAAGTGATTTACCATAGCAATATTCAATCGGGGCTTTTGCTTCTAATGGTGTATTAGCTTCTATAGATTTTTTACCATCATAAAGCAATGTGGCAATTAGTGTTGATTTACCTGTTTTTTGCCCACCAATCACTACTACCTTTTTTGTAAAATCCTCTTCACAAAGAAAAAGAAGTTTATTTGCCCATGTTACTTTTTTCAGAATCTTTTTTGCTCTCACTATAGCATCAATTTGATTTTTTAAAGGCGTTTTTGCAACCGGCAAATGGATAAAAGAAGTAGCTTTAGAAGCTGCATTATTAAATGCATTTTGCACCTTTGTCAAATCTATTTGCATGGCGGTTTCAATGCATTTTTGTTCATGAAACCCAATAATTCCTTGTTCTCGCAAAGTCCTTGTATGTTTAGTAATAGCTCGTATTGCTTTAGAATCAATATGGTGTAGAATACTTGCTTGTATGCATTGTATATAATGAATATGATATTTTGCATGTAATGAATGAAAACGCGAGCAAAAAGCTTGGCAAAGCATTGTAAAGCTTGGAATCATCATAAATATTGCAATGTTTTGTTCATTACATGCAAGCAATAAAGAACATGCCTCATATACACTAAACGCTTGTGTTTCTTGTGTTGTTTTTAGAGTTTGCAAAGGACTATGTAGAAGTATATAATTTGGAGATTCTTGCACATAGAGTAAATGGAAAAAAGTTTGCACTCTTTTATTTGGCTCTTGGGCTATTAATGCCAAATAATCATGTAAGATAGCAATATTTTGTGTATGTTTTTGTTTCTTTTTTGCTTTCATAGTGTTTCATCCTTTGCTCTTTTGTCTATTATATTATGTTTATTTACATAATTGCCAAACTCTAACTTGAGTGGAAGTAACATAGGGTTATGCAAAATTAGTGAATAGAGTTATTCCTCCTGTTGGGCATACAATGTTTGTTGCTGTGCGATTTGCAACATTTGTTCTTGCGTTTGTAGGGTAATATTAAGTGTTTGTTCAGCAATTTTTATACGCATAATACAATAACGAACAATAGCAGTAAGAAAGATAAAAAAAGCAAAAATACATACAGCAAATAAAATAGCTATAAAAAAATCAGGAGTAACAAGAAAAGTAAGTGTTGCACCAAAGACTGCTACACCAAAAAGAAACCCATAAAAAAACTCCATTACTGCTAAAAAGCGTCTCATTTCAGTTTTATGCATTTAGCACAACTTTTAATGTTCATCATCAAGTAAAACTGCACTTGCTAAATACACATAAGTGAGAATCATAAAGACAAATGCTTGCAATATTGCCATAAACATAAGGATTCCAAATGGCAAAAGTGGGACAACCCAAGGGACAAGTTGCAACATTACAAGCAAGAACATATCATCACCGCGTATATTACCAAATAAACGAAAAGATAATGAAATAATACGCGAACAATGTGAAATAATCTCAACAGGGAAAAGTAATGGTGAAAGCAATTTAATCGGACCTGCAAAATGCCCAAAATACTTAGCAAATCCATTTGCCCTAATACCCTCAAAATGGTAATAAAAAAAGACAACCAAAGCAAGCACAAGTGTAAAGCTAATGCTTGCAGTAGGTGCCTCAAAACCCGGTATCATACCTATAACATTACAATAAAATACTAAAACACCTATGGTGCCAGCTAGCGGAAAATACTTGCGTGCAAGTTTCTCACCCAAAGAATCTTTACCAATATAGAGCATACCCCCAATAATCCACTCATAAAAGTTTTGCATACCAGTTGGCACTGCTTGCAACTTTCTTACAGCAAACATACTAATACCAATGGTAATAAGTGCACATAAAATTGTGTAAAAAATTGTAATAAATGCGTGATCTGTGCTAATTAAGCCCGCAAATGTAAAGAGTCTATTTTCCATATTCTGTATCCTTTTGCATTTAACAAACATAAAATAGTTATAATCGTATCCAAAAAACTCTTAAAAATAGCTAAAAATTCAACAAAATAGCTATGAAGTTTTACAAAAGCATGAAAGTTTTAGTATAATAATTAAAACAATACTATATTATCAAAATGAACTTTTACTAGCTTTATAATTAATGTATAATTTAAAGTGTGTAAGTTTATTTGTTTTAGTTAAAAATAATAAATAAGGTATAAAGAGTGGCGGAGCTTTTTAGCTTAACAACATTATGGCGTGTTGCAGAAGGTGTTGGTGTTTTGTTGTTTGTAGCACTCATAAGCATTGTATTTGCAATTATTGGTGGGCTTTTTATGGGAAGACTTATGATTGTGAAACATAAATCTATCCAATATATATGTAAATTTTTTCTTGAAAGTGTGCGTATTGTGCCACTCATTGCGTGGCTTTTCATTATTTATTATGGTATACCAAGTGCATTTGATGTGCATATTGGTGCACTTACTTGTGGCATTATTGTTTTTAGTATGTGGGGTATTGCTGAAATGGGAGATCTTGTGCGAGCAAGTATTCTTAATATACCAAAGCACCAAAGAGAATCTGCACTTGCATTAGGTTTTCATGCATGGCAAATAGAATATTATATTATTATTCCTCAAGCTTTAAAAGCCCTTGTGCCCTCAAGTATCAATCTTTTTGGACGTATTATTAAAACTACATCGCT
This sequence comes from Helicobacter sp., assembly GCA_029264655.1. GTDB lineage: Bacteria > Campylobacterota > Campylobacteria > Campylobacterales > Helicobacteraceae > Helicobacter_A. The sequence goes on from JARHZY010000163.1 coordinate 10,958, forward strand.
TTTACCACTAATTGGTGTTGTTGAGCTTTTAAAAGTAGGGCAGCAACTCATAGAAGTATTTGGGCGGTATGATACAAATATCAATTTTATTGTATATGGGGCAATACTTCTTATTTATTTTATGCTTTGTTATCCATTTTCATACATTGGCAGTCATCTTGAAAAAAAATTTATTACACAATAATATGCAACCAAAAAAACCTATAAAAATACTGAATCTATGGGCTATAAATATAGTAAAATTATACCAATATGCACTCTCTCCTGCACTTTATCCAAGTTGTCGCTTTTATCCTTCATGTTCATCATATGCATTGGTATTATTGCGTTTTGATAATGTTATAATAGCATGTATAAAAATTATAATAAGAATCTTAAAATGTAATCCATTTTTTCATGGTGGTTTTGCACCCCCTTATATATATTTAAGCCAACAAGCATTTGATAAAATTATATTGAATGGGTATAAACAATCCCATATTTTAGCAAAGCCATTAATACAAAAACCGCAAAAAATAACATATTTTTTTGTAAAATCGCATTCTCATTTGCTTAAATTAAAAAAATTTTATATAATTTCGATTCATCTATAATATTAAGGGTTTTTAGTGGACAAACAAAGTAATTTAAGGTTAATTTTAGCAGTTGCTATTTCATTTGTTGTTATTGTTGTATGGTCAAAATTTTTTGCCCCAGAGCCACCTGTGCGAGAAACAAAAACGCAGACTACTCAACAAGTGGATTCTGTAAATAATGCAGTCCCACAAAGTGCAATAAGTAATGATAATGTAACACAAAGTAATAGCGATATGAAAGGTATTCCGCCATCAATACCGCAACATAAAGAGCAACTTGTGTATATAGAATCTAAAGATTTTGATATGGATATTGATGTATTTGGGACAATTACTCAAGTATATCTTAAGGCAGATAAATATACCCAGCCTCACCAAGAAGGCATTTTTACTCATATAGGGCGACTCTTTGGTATGGTGAGCGGTGAAAATAAAAAGCTTGATAGGCTACCATTATTAGCTAATAATGTGCCACTTTATCCTTTGCAAATGATTTTTGCTGATACAAATTATGCAAAAAAAGCAAATGAGATAAAATATAGTGCTGATAAAACGCATATTATACTTAAAGATAAATCAGAAACCTTGACATTAACTCAAGATTTAGGTGATTTAGTTGTGCGTAAAATTATCACTATTGAGCCAAACATGACTTATAAAGTGCAAATAGAATTAAGTAAGCCAACACATTATGTTATTAGTAATGGCATGCGTCCTAATGCCGATGCTGAAAGCTATGTGTTTCATGGCGTATTATTACAAAAAAGCAATGGTTCTATTGAAAAAATAGAAGATGGAGATGCAAAAATAGAAGGGCAAAATTTTGACGATGCTCTATATATTGCTAGTGTTGATAGATATTATACAAGTCTCTTATTTAATATCGACAAACCACTATCGCTTACTATTGGTGCATTTGGCAAGGGTCTACCAAGACCATTTATTAATGTAAATACTACTACTGAAACACTACATGGCTATATAGGACCAAAAGATTATAAACTTTTAGAATCTATTAACCAACATTTAACAAGCGTCGTTGAATATGGTAGGATTACTTTCTTTGCAAAATATATTTTTGCATTGCTTGATTTCTTACATAAATATATAGGAAATTGGGGAATTGCCATTATTCTTTTAACAATCATCATACGCATTATTCTTTTTCCACTAAGCTTTAAAGGCATGGTGGGTATGCAAAAACTCAAGGAGCTTGCTCCGAAAATGAAAGATTTACAAACAAAACATAAAGGTGATCCGCAAAAACTCCAAGCAGCAATGATGGAGCTTTACAAAAAACATGGTGCAAACCCACTTGGTGGTTGTTTGCCGCTTATTTTACAAATCCCAGTGTTTTTTGCAATCTATCGAGTGCTTTATAATGCAGTAGAGCTCAAAAATGCACCATTTATGTTGTGGATACACGATCTAAGTGTTATGGATCCATATTTTGTCTTGCCTTTATTAATGGGATTTTCTATGTATTTACAGCAAGCTTTAACACCAACAAATTTCACAGATCCTATGCAAGAAAAAGTATTTAAATGGTTACCTATAATTTTTACATTTTTTCTTATTACTTTTCCAGCTGGACTTATACTTTATTGGACTATTAATAATGTTATATCAATTATCCAGCAACTTGCTATTAATAAAATGCTAGAAGTAAAGAAACAGAAAGAAATTGAGGAACATACACATAAAAAACATACGCAAAAGGCAAAAAACGAGCAATAATATGTTACAATGTTAAGAAAAAAAGGATTTTTTGATGAAAAAAATTAGTGCAAATACTCTTGAAGCCGCTTTACTGGAAGCTTCTCAATATTTTAACTGCTCATTAACACAAATTGAATATGAGATTTTACAAAACCCAAGTAATGGTATCTTTGGATTTTGTAAAAAAGAAGCAATTATTGTTGCAAACAAAAAGCAAGCAACGCAAACAGAAGCAACCAATACCCACATTGATACAACACAGCATAAACCTATGGAGCAAGTGCATGAATATACTCAAGCCAAAATAGATACGCCATCTAACACTATACACGATAATTATACACCAGCAGTTGATCCAAATATAAAAGATACACAACATACTTATAACCATACAGAAGTTGCTAAAAGCACATATGGCGATAACTACAAACAAAATACATTTACAAATACTATGCAAGTAGAATCACAAGAACATAGAGAGACTACTGCTCTAAGTCATGTAAAAATAGCCCAACAAGATTCTATGCAAAAAAATGTAAAAACACATGATTGGCAATCGTCCTCTATTGATGAGAAAGTGCGGAGTGATTTTGACACTTCTTTTTATGATAAAGATTCAGACATTCCATGGCAAGATTCTCCAAAAACAACATTACAGCATACAAAAAGTATTGAATCTACCTGCCAAGAGGTGCAAGCAGAACTTACAGAATTATTGCAATGCTTGCCACTTGAGCTTAATAAAATACAAGTAACACCCCATGATGAACATACAATCTTTATTCTTATTGATGGACTTGATGCTGCACTTCTCATTGGACAAAAAGGGTATCGCTATAAATCATTAAGCTACTTACTTTTCAATTGGATTAATACTTGTTATGGTTATGGCGTACGGCTTGAAATTGCACAATTTCTAAAAAATCAAGAAGAAATGATGCGTGCATATCTTGAACCTATTATAGAATCTGCAAAAATACATGGCAAGGCACAAACCAAACCTTTAGATGGTGTATTAACACATATTGCATTAAAAATGTTACGCGATGCATTGCCAAATAAGTATATTGTTTTTAGAGAAACTGCTGAAGGGGAAAAATATATTACTATCAGTGAATTTTTGAATACTTTCAATAATGTGCGTAACAATATTCATGGTTTTGGAAATCTTCCAAAATACTAATGCATACCATCGTAGCTATTGCAACCGCACTTGCAAAAAGTGCAATTAGTATTATTCGTCTTAGTGGCGATGAAGCTCTAATGATTGCTACTAAATTACTTGTGCCAAACCAATTAGAAAACAATAAAGAAAAAATATATAAGCCTTTGCAGCCTCGCCGAGCAACTTTATGCAATATTTACAATACACAAGGTGATATGCTTGATAAAGCTATTATCATTTACTTCAAAGCCCCTGCTAGCTTTACGGGTGAGGATATTGTTGAGATTCAAAGTCATGGTGGTATTTTAGTTGCCAATGAGATTCTAAAAACATGTTTGTCTTTTGGAGCAACACTTGCTAAAGCAGGTGAATTTAGTATGCGTGCATTAAGACATAATAAACTTGATTTAGTAGAATTAGAAGCAACATTGGCTTTAATAAATAATACAAATACAAATCTCACAAAGCTTTTAACACGTAATTTAGATGGACAACTAAGCCATATGTTAGAAACTATACGTTTAGAGATTTTATCTATCATTGCACAAATAGAAGTTAATATTGATTATAGTGATGAAGATTTAGACCCAACAATACTCACACAATCACTCACTACATTAACTACAATTAGCCATAAATTTCAAGGAATCCTTGATTCAAGCAGGCATTACCATAAATTACAAGATATAAAACTTTGCATTATTGGTAAGCCAAATGTTGGAAAAAGCTCTTTGCTTAATCTGTTACTCATGCAAGATAGAGCAATTGTAAGCGAACAGGCTGGCACTACACGCGATACAATTACTGCTATGCTTGATATTTGCGGGCATCTTGTATCACTTGCTGATACTGCAGGCATACGCACAAGCACAGATTCTATTGAAATGCAAGGTATAGAGCGTAGCTTACAAAGTGCAAAAGAGAGTGATATATTGCTTTGTGTATTTGATATTGCAAAACCTATGGATACAGAAGATTTAAGGATTATGGATTTTTTAACACAAGAATGCAATAAGGAAAAATTTATATTGATTGTATTAAACAAAAATGATTTAGCACAACAAAATACCTATGATTTTAGTGCATTTCCAACAATACAAATCAATACAAAAGAACAAACAAATGCTACCTTATTGAAAGAAAAAATTGCTACTTTCTTAACGATGGAGATTAATAATGAAACATTTGTGCTTACAAATACTATGCAAAGCACTTTATTAGAATCTGCATATAAGAATCTTAGTATAGCAGCAGAGTTGCTAACACAAGGTTCATTAGAACTTGCGAGTTATGAGTTGCACCAAAGCTTGCAGGCTCTAGGTGAGATGACACATCCCTATAATGTTGAAGATATGCTTGAAGTTATGTTTTCACAATTTTGTGTTGGTAAATAAATCATAGAATACTAGCAAATTAAAAGTAATCTTATATTTTTCAATATCTTTAACCCAATGATTATGATTTTCTTTTATGGTATTATACTAATAACTATTTATGGTGTTTTCAATATTTTTAACTTTTTGAAATAACAAGTTATTGGGAAAATAAAATATAATGTAATAAATAAATTCACCATTTAATCTGTATGGATTTTATGTGTTTAATGAAGCGGTTTTGACTATAGAGATAATATATTTTGTTTTTTACATATATTATTATAATGTCTAAATTATACTTGTATTTTTATTGCTCATAAATGTATAGGATAATAATATTTTAAATTAAAAACAAAATATTAAAATGTAGTGTAGCATACTCTGTATTTATTGGAATTAGAAGGAACTCTAGTGTGCTACCTACAATAACGATTGCTTAAAAGCAAAATAATAAGTAGTAATAATTTTAGGTGTTTTTGTTTGTAATCAAATGACTTGTTTTTAACTCTTTTTTTGTGGTAATAGGGTGAGTATTTTAATAATAATTTTGCAAGAATCCCACCTTATCATACATATAAAAACTATTCATAAAACTAGCATCATAGCAATGGATTTTGACTTTTTCAACTAAGCAAATTTTGCTTGGATATATACAATCAGATTAATATTGACCTGAATTGCATATTTTATAGCAACTTTTTAGAGTTTAACTTTCCATAAAATATTATTAAAATACATATTATCTCATTCTTTTCTATGGTATTATATAAAATATGTTTTTAAATTAATGTTTTTATTATTTATGCATTAAACAATAATACTACTAAAATTACTTGTTTTATAATATGCAAGAAATCCTATAAGTGATATGAAAAAATAAAAATAAAATTGATGTGTATATTTGCATATACAAAATCATTATAATCGCAATAAAATAAGCATATATTTTCTTTTGCTAATGGTATAAGCTATTGATACAAACAAGATTCATATATACTTTGCATTGCTATAATACATATATTGAATATGAAAATATGTCAATATAAAAACTCAAAAATTAAGGATATACATAAATGTTTCTTCTTATTTATAAAAATATGCATTATGGCTTCATGCTTTGCATGGCATTATTTTGTATTGGGTGCTATACTCCACTTATGCATTTACAAAGCATTGGGCTTGCAGAAGATATGCCATCATATAAACTCCATGCAGATAATATAGATAAAATATCGCAAAATACAATTATTTTTTATAAAGAATGTAGCCACAATGGCAGTGCATGGCTTTATGAATGCCAAAGCATAGGGTTAGAATCTCTCCAACAAGCTATTTATCTATATTATCCAAATACAATTATAAACAATATTACTATGTTTTTTTATCCTAAAAAAACATATATACGTTTTGAAATTCATGATTCTAGTCTTTTGCAAGATATACCATAAACACATATAAGTCATTAAAATATCCTGCCATTACCGATGCAATAGACATATACATAAGCACACAGATTCTATTGGAATGCAAGATATAAGTATAGCTTGCAAAGCACAAAAGAGAGTGCTACATTACTCTGTGTATTTGATATTGCAAAATCTATGGATGCAAAAGATTTAAAGATTATAGATTTTTTAACACAAAAATGCAATAAGAAAATTTATATTAATTGTATGAAATTAAGAATAATTTAGCACAACAAAATACCCATGATCAATTTCTAACAATATAAAAGATTAGACATTGCCTAACATACTTTTATATATTGCAATCCCGCCATTTATCACACAAAATAAAATGCACGGAGTTTTGCACTCCTTGCGCGTTTATTACGTGCTAGCTCTTTATTATCTGCACTTAATGGTTTTTTATATAAATTCAAGCCTTTTGCATGGTTATTGCCACATGTGCATTGAAAGCTCCCTACATCACATAGACAACTCCTTGTCCATTGCCTAAAAGTTTCTTTAATGATTCTATCTTCAAGCGAATGGAAAGAAATAATGCAAAGTAAAACATGGTGCAAATCCCTGCATGCTTCAAGCAAACCGCGTAATTGCCCTAACTCATCATTGACAGCAATGCGTAAAGCTTGGTAAATCAGTGTAGCGGGATGTATTTTAGTTTTTGTATGCATTTGCAGGGCAATATTTTGCAAATTTTCACCTGTAATTGCCCCTAGCTTACGCTCTTGTATAATTAAATTTACCAATTTCTTATATTCTCGTATTTCACCATAATCTTTAAAAATTTGTTCAAGCATATATTTACTATATGTATTGAGAATTGTATCTGCACGCAATGTCTGTGTTGTATCCATACGCATATCAAGCTCTTTTGCATGGAAGCTAAAACCGCGTTCAAGTGTATCAAACTGATATGAACTTACACCAATATCAGCCAATATACCACAAAGTTGTGCGTTACTTTGCTGTATTTCTTTAATAATAGATGGCAACAATGTGCTAAAATCACCATGTCTTATTTGCAAGCGGCTTCCAAACTCTTGCATATTTTTCTTATTATATTGCAGTGCCTCCATATCTCTATCAATACCAATAATATGTAAATTGTGGTATTTTGACAATAAAGCACGACTCATACCCCCAAATCCAAGCGTGCAATCTATAAGCACTTTTGTGGTATCTTTATCGTATGAATGTGGTATATAATTTATATGTGTAGGTAAAAATATTCTATCAAAAGTATCAAGAACATGCTCTAGTAAAACGGGAATATGTGGTGTTGCAGCTATTTTGTTGTTTTTGTGATTAGTATGTGGTATTTTTGTTATAGTTTCAGAATCTTGTATAGCCAATATTTCTTGTTCTTGTGTATCTAGCATAATATGTTGCATAGAATCTTTTATGGCAATAGATTCTATGCATATGTCTTGCACATAGCAAGAATTAGCTTGCCAAGCCTTATCTTGAATTGCTTTGTTTGTGCTATATGTATCCTGCATTAATAGATTTTCTTTTGCTTGCAATGCTTGTTGCTGTGCCATATAACGTTCTAAAATAATACATGCACTTATACTATCAAGTTTGCCATCTTTGCGTGCATTTTTTCTGTTTTTATAATGCCTATCTTTAAGCCAATGGTTTGCTTCTACACTACTATATGATTCATCAATATAGATAATTTTACCGCAAAAACCTATTAAACTAAGAAAATGGGTGATACGTTTTTGCATAACTATATCTATTGGAGATATTGCTTTAGAATCCTGTGCTATATCATTGCAAGACTTATCTTGCAAGGGCATACCAACAACAAGAGTAATATAATGCATATCTTTACAATATTGCATAAGTGTATTATATAATTCTTTACTTGCTTGATGTCGATTTTTACGTATTATGGGTGGCAATGGCACAATGATATTTTGCACAACTCTTGCTATACCGATACGTTTCAAACCAAAGTCAATACCAAAAATCACGAACACACCTCATAATCAAAGGCAAAATTATATTTTCCTATAATATCATATTTTTTTACAACTACCCATTGCCCTCTTAGTTGCTTATTTTCATCTACATTTGGTAATAATACTCTATTAAAATATTGATCAAAACCGACAAGATAACTTCCTTGCCCTATAGAATCATACCCTTGCATAACTTTTTGCCCTTCAATTAAAACATAAAGTGGTGTTGTGCAGTTTTGACGGAATATTTTATTCTTTTCTTGCACTATATATGTAATCTGCCGCAAACGCTCTTTTGCCACATTACCATTTACTTGTATAAGATTAAGTGTATTTTTTGCAGATTTTGTGCCAGTGCGTGGGCTATATATAAATGGATGGATATGTGTCAATGGTAGTTGTTTTAAATGCGAAAGTCCTTCATCAAAAATTTCTTCTGTTTCACCATAATGCCCAACAATATAATCAGTGCCTAGACTAAACCCTTTTTCTGCGATAGCATGAAAAAGCTCTAGATCGCATCTAAAAGTGTTTTTACGATTCATGATTGTAAGCATAGTTTGACTAGTATGTTGCAAGGCAATATGTAAATGACGTTCTAATTTTGGTAATTCTAGAATCTCTAAAAACCTTGAATCAATTTGGCTTGGTTCAAGACTACCTAATCGTATGCGTAAAATCCCCTTAATGTCATGAATTTTTTGTATCAAAGTAGCAATATGCGTATGCGTATCAAGTCCATAACTACCAATATTTGTCCCTGTTAATATTACTTCAGTAACACCATTTTGTGCTAAAAGTTGTATTTGCTCTAAAATATGTTGTTCTTGAAAACTCCTTGCACTCCCACGCACACTTGGAATAATGCAATAGCTACAAGCAAAATTGCAGCCCTCTTGAATCTTAATAAAAGCACGCACTTTTCCTACTACTTTTGGCAAAAGTGTTGAATCAATATGTTTTTGTATTTTTTCTTTTGGTAAAAAAACACGATTTTTGCTTGATAGAAATGTTTGTATATCTTCTTTGTGGCTATGTGCAAAAATACCATGCACAAGCCCATCATGAAAAAGTTTAGTGCCTATATGTTTTACTCCACAACCCGTAAAAATGACGCGTTTTCCAGCGTTTGTATATTTACGTGCATACCCACGCACTTCTCTATCTGCTTTGTTTGTTACTGTGCAAGAATTAATCACAATAGTATCTGCCTCTGTTTCACTAGCAACAATACTATGCTCTTTTATATTACTAATCATAACCTGTGTATCATAAAGATTACTCCTACAACCAAAGGTTTTAAAATATATTTTTGCCAAGATAATCCTTAAGTTTTTATTTATTATACATAATAGCATACAACAATATATATTATCGATGCCTTACGATAAAAATAATCTATAAATAGCAATTAATTCTTATTTTTCTCTATCTTGCAAAGCTCTTCTGCCAAGATTCCCATATCTATGAAAAGCAATGCTTGCAGCACGTTCTGTATGGTAAAATAAAAGTTCAAAATAGCCATTTTTATAGGGTTTATGGTGTGCTATAAGTTTGCCCTTAGCTTTACCTTCTTGTATAAGCCCCTTATACACAATACTATCCTTATTTGGTGGTAAAAGATAACGAATGAGTTCATATTGCCCCGCATGTTCAATAAAATCCTCTAAGCTTTGGTATTCGATTGCAATATTATTTAAGTGTAAAGTTTTGATATGTTCTAATATAAAACCTAAAGATTCGTTAATTTCTGTTGCTTTGACACTTATCGTAAGCTTTGCATTAATTATTTGTGTAGCAGTGATAATACTTAAAATATCGCTTAAAGAATCTTCTTGTCGTGCGCGATAAACTACAGATTGCACAGGTACATAATAAAATAGATTATCTTCACCTCTTATATGCACAAAATCTCTTTTTTGTAAAAATTCATTTTCATGAAAATGTGCATAACTTGCTGCCGTTTGTAGAAAAGCTTGTAATTCCTGTTTCATCTCATTATCTTGCATTGTGTTTATCACATACTGCAATCTATCAATAAATGTATTTCCTTGTTCAAATTGAGATGCTTCTTGACTACTTGTATCAATATGTAAAAATTGTGTTATATAGTTATAGCTTCCTGCCTTACGCCCAAAACCAACCGCTGACTTTTTAATCCCACCAAATGCCTGCCGTAAAACAATTGCTCCTGTTGTGGATTTATTAATATAGAGATTACCTGCTTCAATATGTTTTAGGTAATAATCCCATTCCCTTTCATCAAGGGATTCAAAACCGCTTGTAAGTCCATATCCAGTTGCATTTGCAATATGAATAGCATGCTCTAAATCTCTTGCACACATGACTGAAAGAATTGGAGTAAAAAATTCATTTTGGTGTGCATAACTTCCCTCTTTCACACCATATTTAATGCATGGTTGCATAGCGTAGGGATTACTATCTGCAAAACTTGGGGCTAATACCCACTCTTCACCATCCTCTAACACTAAACCTTGCTTTACTTTTTCATCTATTGTGCTACTTAAATATCCGAGTTTATTTTTAAAATCAAATGGGTTGCCAACATGCATACTTTGGGCAGCATCAATGAGCGTGCGTTTAAAATTTTCATCTTTATACACTTCTTCTTCAAGAATGAGTAATGAAGTAGCACTACATTTTTGTCCTGAATTTGAAAAAGCTGAATGGATAATATTTTTTACTGCTTGATCTCTATCTGCCATTTTACTCACAATTGTTGCATTTTTACCACCTGTTTCAGCACTTAAAAAGAGTGTTGGATTCTCCTTTAGAATCTGATAAGCAGTATCCTCGCCTCCTGTCAAAATCGCAAAATCTACTTCTTTTAGTAGAATCTCATTTACATCTTTACCACTTGCTGGTAAAAAAACAAGATAATCTTTAGGTAATCCTGCATCATAAAAACATTGCACAAGCATACTGCCTGTGATAGCTGAAATGTTGGAAGGTTTATAAACCACCCTATTGCCACTAGCAAGACTAGCAGCAATCCCACCAACAGAAATTGCAACAGGAAAATTCCATGGTGTAATCACAACGCCAATTCCCTTTGGGCGGAAACTACAATCTTTATGTGTCTGTAATATTTTATGCATACTATGTGGATAGAATCTTAAAAAGTCGATAGCCTCGCTTACTTCCGCATCTGTCTCAACAAAAGTTTTACCAACCTCAAGTGCAGCAATACCAATTAAATCATTGCGACGTTCTGCTACAATTTCTGCGGTTTTAAGCAAAATTACCCCAAGTTCCTCAAAGCTTAAATTATTTTTTGGTTCTTTAACATATTGCAATGCCTCTTTGATACTTTTGTTACTTGCCAAATGCACAACGCCAATAATATTATCACTGCCTTTTTGTGTAATCTCTTTGGGATTATCTTTAGGTGTCTGCTCACCTATAATAGGTGTAACAATGCAAGATTCAATATTTAACCATTTATCCTTAATGGCATTTGCCCATTGTCTATTTGGCTCTAATATAAAATCAGTATCTGGTTCATTAAAAAATGTATCAAGTGTGGCTGCTTGAGTAAATGGGGATTGCAAACGATTTTGTTGTCTATAGCTTGTATCCTGCACACTCTTCATACCCTCTAAAGATTCTAAAAAGATTTGTTCTTGTTGTTTCCATGTTGCAGAGCCCACAGCTAAATCAAATGCATAACGCATAAAATTATCTTTACCTGTATTTTCATCAAGTCGTCTTACAAGATAAGCAATAGCATTATTGAAATGTGCATCATTGCATACAGGTGCATATAAAATTAATTTATTGCGTGTTGCAACCTCAAAGCTAGCCTTCAAATTCATACCTTCAAGCATTTCAAAAGTGAAGCTCTCTTGTGCCCCTGCTTCTTTAATCCGTGTTATCGCATAAGCAATTTGAAAAATATTATGTGAAGCAATGCCAATATTAATATATTTGAAATGCTCATCTTGCAATATATAATCAAGCATTTTATTGTAGTTGGAATCTGTATCTACTTTGCGTCTAAAAGTAGGAAGCTCCCAACCTCTAACGCTTGCAATTGTTTCTTCAGATTCCATATTTGCACCTTTTACAATGCGAATCTTAATTGGAGGCTTACCATTCAAAACACGTTCTTTAGAAAATGCTACCAATGTTTTTAAATATTGGTAAGAATCGGGTAAATATGCCTGCAATACAATGCCTGCCTTAATATCAAATTTCGCAAGAGATTCCATAAAAGATGCAACAGTAAGTTCTAAGTCTTTAAATTCTTCCATATCAAGATTAATAAATTTTGGGATACCTGCTTTTTGTTTTTGTTCTGCAATCGCATATAATTTATCTAATCTTTGCACAATTTCATGTTTTGAATATTCAAAATCAAGAATATTAATTTGAGAGAAAATAGTTGTAATTTTAATAGAAATATAATTAATATAGCTTGAATTTAGTGCATCTTCATACTTTTGCAAACGATAATTTGACTCAAGATTGCCTAAAACCTCTTCCCCAATAAGATTTACATTTAATCCGATACCTTCGCTTTGCCGTTTATCTGCATGTTTTTTTAGAGTAACTGGAGAATCATCTAACACCATAGCTTTTGTGTCTTTTTTTAAGTTTTTAATAAAAAATGGCACACTTACACATGGCATGCTTTTACCAATACCTAAAAACAACTGCAATAATATTTTTTCAAATGGAGAAAAAAAATCAGCAATCCCATATTTTTGCAAAGTATGTGCAATAAGCTCATGTGCCATTGCATTATTCTTTGAGCGAAAACTTCTATCAAGAAGTTCAATTAACATAATTTTACTGCTTGGATTTTCAAGCATTTTCATCATCTTTTTGCGAAACCTTTTCTCATGGCAACTTAAATCACTATTAATTTTATTTTGCAATGTCTTTGCTAATTCTAAACTTGCCTCAATCGTTTCTTGCTTGTGAGATTGCATAATGTCTCCTTATAAATAACAATAATTTATTATTTTAACTCAAACTTATTCAACAAAGAGTAAAAAATCTACAAAATATACATTTTATTGTGTAAAATTATCATATAAGATTTTATTACTAAACAAAAACTTTCATTTTTTACCCCATTTTTTCAAAACAAAGCGTGTATGTTAAGTATCTAATACCAATAAAATATAAACTATATATTTTCTTTTAATTCTATAAAGTAAGTTGTTGTTTTATAGTAAAATAATTATTAGCACGTATTAAAAAAGAGTGTAACCAACTTTTGCTCTATTCAATTTGTTTGTATGTAATTTAGCATTCTTAACACTTCTAACATAAAACATATAAAAATCACACTAGAAAGTATTTTTTGATACAACAAAAAACTTAGCATATTTATAACAATCTTTAATTTTGTGGTATAAAAACATGAAAAGTAAGATTCTGTATTGCTAATACCCTAACAAATCTATACCAATATCTCAAAATATCATAATGCAAAAAATCCTTTAAAATTTTGCATTATAAAATGTAATTTTGATAATTTTACTTAGTTTATTAGAATTATGTATTAAATACTATGTATTAAAAAAACTATGTAAGCAATCCGCATGCAATACGGCTTCAAATTCAATTATTTCATACAAAGCAACACCATGTATGCAAAAAGGATCATCTTTTGCAAATGCAAGCACTTCATCTTTTGTATCAAAACGACCTATAATAAGCCCCCCATCTTTTGGATTACGAGGACCAGATGCCAAAAGCTTTCCATTATTATAACCTAATGCCAAATAAGCCCTATGCTCTGCTAAAAATTGTTCTACTTGCTCAAAAGGTTGCGTGTAATTAACTTTACAAACAAATAATTTTTTCATATGAATACTCCTAGATTTTAAAAACTAAAAAGGCTTTATAATAACCAAATATACAATAGCAATCATAAGTAGTGTTGGAATTTCATTAAAAAAACGAAAAAACCTCTCACTTTTATAACATGAGTGTAAAAGTTTCTTGCGGTAAAAACCACAACAAAAATGATATACTATTAACAATAAAACAAGAGTGAATTTCGCATGTATCCAACCACCACTTTTCATAATACCCGGGATAGATAATGTAATCAGAGAGCCACTTATAAGCACAGCAATCATAGCGGGATAACCAATAAAATAATATAATTTCTTTTCTTGTATAGCCACAACCTTACGAAATGCCACATTATCATATTGTTGTGCATGATAAACAAAGAGACGAGGTAAATAAAAAAGCATAGCCATCCAAGTAATAATAGATACCACATGAAACACTTTAATATAAGAAAAATAGAGAAAAAGCATTACTCTCCTTTAATAATACGGAAACTTTGCATGTTTATAGCTAGTTTTCGCATTAAAGCAAAAAATTTAAGCTTAATATTCTAATCAATGAGAGTAAATATATATAAAATAGGCATAATACCCCCCCCTAGTATATGCCTTATTTGTTATATTGCATATGCTTTTTACGCAATTTCTTTTCAATAGCGGTTTTACTTGGATACATGAAGAATGTATTATATTTAATAGTAATGCCATCTTTATTATCACTAGCATAAGATTTAATTGTAAGTGGAATATTTCTATCGATATTTACAGAATCATTATAATCGCCTTTAGCACGCAATAATACAACAAGAAACTTCGTGTCATTTGGCTCAATTAAAAATTCTTTTTTACCTTTATAATCTGGCATGATAATTTCAAATTTATCTGCCATATCACCATCAATTTCAAAAACAAACTTATGAGGTTCTCTATCGATATTTTGCACAACAAACTTATATACATTATCAATTGCACCACTATCACGCACAATATATGATTCTGATGTCCGTGTGATATTTAACAACATGCTTTTATGTGTTTTACCAACAAAAATTAATAATGAAAAAATTAATGCTAATATTATCATATATGCAATAGTTTTTGTGCGTAAGAGTTTTGGCTTTGTTTTTTGTTCCATAGCATTTGGGGAACTCCAAGTAACAAGGCTTGGACGATTAAACTTTGCCATAACAGCAGAACACGCATCTACACATTCTAAACAATGAATACATTCAAGTTGCACTCCTTTACGAATATCAATATGTGTTGGACATACTTTCACGCAACTTTGGCAATTTGTGCATTCATTATGAGGATCTTGTTTTTTGGGAGCAATGCCTATAGCACTTCCATTAGGATTATACAGCAAACCACCTCGTTTTGTATCATAAATAGACATTAAAGTATCGTTATCGAAAAATACAGATTGCACACGTGCATAAGGACACATATAAATACAAAATTTCTCTGCAATAAAACAAACTTCAATTGTCATAAATGTAGCAACGACAAGCCAAAAGCCAAGTAAAACGCGATGATCAGCAAAATCTCTTGCATACACAAAAAAATCTTCTGGTGGCACAAAAAAGAATAAAAAATCTGCAGTGGCAATAAGTGCTATACATGCAAACAACACGATACCTATAACATACTTTACTTTTTTTAGTGGTGTGTCAAGCACTAACACTTCTTGTTTATTGGTAATTTTTTTTCGCAAATGTAATAATTTAGTTTGGATTATATCGCGATATACAGAGCGAAAGATAGTTTGAGGACAACCCCAGCCACACCAAAAACGTCCTGCCATAACCGTCATAAAAAAAATTCCAACAAAGAGCATCATAAGCATAAAAGTCATAACATAAAACTCTTGAATACTATATTCTATGCCCAATACATGCAATACCTTATGATCAAAAGAGAGTAAAAAAATATGATTTTGTGCTTCTCCTATACGCACAAAGGGAACAATAAGTAACACAATTGTAAGGATAATATATCCAATATGACGTTTTTTACGAAAACTTTCAATATGAGCACCATCTTTTACCTGAACACTAGAATTTGATGAAGAAGTCTGCATCGCCTGCTCCTTTGAATACTTTAGTATTCCTAAACTAAAGTTTTGGGTTAAAATTTGGCGAATTATACATACTTTAATGTTAAAATTACATTAAAGTGTTAGATTTTGCAACTTTAATAAAGAAATAGTGTCGAAAGGAAATATTATGTTACAGGCAGTGAATGTGAGCATGCGGTATGCAACAAAAACATTATTTGAAAATATAAATATAAAACTTGATAAAGGCAAGAGGTATGGACTAATTGGAGCAAATGGTGCAGGCAAATCAACATTTCTTAAGATTCTAAGTGGTGAGATAGAAGCAAGTGGTGGTGATATTGCATTAAATAATGATTTGCGTCTTGGTGTGCTTAGCCAAAATCAATATGCTTTTGAAGATTTAAGTCTTAAAGATGCTGTGCTTATTGGGAATAAAAGGCTTTATGACGCAATAAAAGAAAAAGAAAATTTATATGCAAATGCAGATTTAAACGATGAGCAAGTTAATATGCGTTTAAGCGAACTTGAAATGATTTGTGTTGAAGAAGATCCTATGTATGAATGTGAAGTCGTTATTGAAAAAATCTTAGAAGACTTGGGCTTTAAGGCAGACATACATAATGAGCTTATGAAAACCTTGACAGGTGGAGATAAATTTAAAATTTTATTAGCACAGGTTTTATTTCCAAAACCTGATATTTTATTGCTTGATGAACCAACAAATAACCTTGATTTAAGTGCCATTGCATGGCTTGAAGATAATCTAAGGCGGCATGATGGAACATTGGTGGTTATTAGCCATGATAGGCATTTTCTTAATGCTGTTTGCACGCATATTTTGGATCTTGACTTCAAAACTTTGCGTGAATTTAGTGGTAATTATGATGATTGGTATATTGCAAGCACACTTATTGCAAAACAACAAGAAATGGAACGCAATAAAAAACTCAAAGAAAAAGCAGAATTAGAAGATTTTATAAGACGTTTTGGTGCAAATGCAAGTAAAGCAAAACAAGCTACATCAAGACAAAAGCAACTTGATAAACTCAATGTTGAAACACTGCAAATATCAAGCCGTAGAGATCCAAGCATAGCATTTAAAATAAAAAGAAATATTGGCAATGAAGTTTTACAAGTTGAAAATCTTAATCATGCCTATGGGGATTTAGTTATTTTTCAGAATCTAAATCTTCATGTTTTACCTGGAGATAAAATTGCATTAATCGGTGCAAATGGTGTTGGCAAAACAACATTATGCAAGATTCTAGCCGAGCAGTTACAACAAGATAGCGGTGTGGTAAAATGGGGGACAACGATTGAAATGGGGTATTTTCCGCAAGATACAAGTGAAATTATTAAGGGTGAGGAAACATTGTATGAATGGTTGCGTGCATTTGATAAAAGTGTAGATTCTAATGAAGTTAGAACATCGCTTGGACGCATGCTTTTTAGTGGTGAAGAACAAGAAAAGAGTGTTAATGCCTTAAGTGGTGGTGAAAAACACAGAATCATGCTTTCAAAACTTATGCTTGCAAAAAGTAATTTTTTACTCCTAGATGAGCCAACCAACCATCTTGATTTAGAAGCTATTATTGCTTTAGGTGAAGCACTCTATAATTATGCAGGTGGTGTAATTTGTGTAAGCCATGATAGAGAACTTATTGGAGCTTATGCTAATAGAATTATAGAGCTTGTTGTTGATTCTAAAAGTAATAGCAGGCATATAATTGACTTTCGTGGTAGTTATGAAGAATATTTAGAAACTAAAGTATAATGAATAATCCACCAATAACTCATATTGAAAAGTTGAGTGATCCCTTGTAACATTCAAGGTTACCATGAAATAGATAAAATACTTTAGCTATACAAAAAACACATTACATTTATATAAATATTTTATTTGCATAAAATAAATCTAAAAATAAGAAATATTGAGTGTAATGAAAGATAAATTGCTTTATATTTCTACCTAAACTATATAAAGAAAATCAAATGATATATCGCTATCGTATATCATTTTAAAAAATATTTGTTCTAACATATAATTTTTCAGTAAGTTTTAATTTGTTATAGCTTATAGCACATAACATTTGCAAGTATTATAACAAAACTAAAAATAAAAACATAAATATAATAAAAATCTTAAAAGATTGAGTTTGAATTTTACACTAAGTTGTATAATATTTGGAGTTACTGCAAAAGTATGTATGTTAGTGTTGGCAGATTCCATAACCATATAAATGCCTTATGCAATAAATACAAATATACTAATAGTGTTATTCATTTTGTGCAAATGGCTTATACTGCATGATTTTATTATTACGATGAACTTATGTAATGGGTTTATTTGCTGTCAATATTGCAATGTAAATCGCCTTGTATTAACTTAATTGTTGGTGCTGATTGGATATATTCAAGCATAATGTAGTAGGGATTTAATCTATTTTTGGAGCTAAGATTGGTGGAAAATGAGCATATTCTACAATGCTTAATATAGCTATTAAAAATATGTTTATTTATGTAAAAATTTTGGCAAATAAGCATAAATTACATAGTATTTCATCAATATACTTAACACATGATTGTAGTATATTAATAAATTACTAGCATATATACCATGATATTCAAAAAAAACTAAATGTTATATATATTTTTTATCGTAAAGTATTATTGCATATTGAATGGTAAAATAATTTTTGATAACAAATAGATAAAATTTCATATTTTATGGTATTTATTTTTATTGTTTAAAAAAAAATTATAAAAACATATTACAATAGTTGCATTTTTAATTAAAATTCTTATTAAGGAGTTTGGAAATATGAAAAATACAAGTTGTCATACATTGATAAAAGTATTTGCGATATTGCCATTAAGTTTATGCTTAAGCCATGCATTTAATGTAACAGATGCACCATCTTTTACACGTTCTACCCCATCTAGTAATCCAAATGTTGTGTTTTCTTACCATGATGCTATTAAAAATGCAACAAAAGCAGTTGTTAATATTACAACAGAAAGAAAAATTGGTGGTGGTGATTCGCCCTTTAATGATCCCTTTTTTCAACAATTTTTTGGAGATATGATGCCCCAAGACAGATTGCAAGGAGGTATTGGCTCTGGTGTTATTATTACAAGTAATGGCTATATTGTAACAAATAGCCATGTTATTAAAGGAGCTGATAAGATCCATGTAACATTACCCGGTGATACTAAAAAATATCCTGCAAAATTAATTGGCGAAGATTCACAAAGCGACATTGCGGTAATTAAAATAGAACGCAATAATCTCCCTGTGCTCTCATTTGCTGAAAGTAGCCGTTATGCTGTTGGAGATATTGTGTTTGCCATTGGTAATCCTTTTGGTGTTGGTGAAAGTGTAACGCAGGGTATTATCTCTGCGTTAAATAAAAATGGTTTTGGTATCAGCAATTATGAAAATTTTATTCAAACCGATGCAAGCATTAATCCGGGTAATTCTGGGGGTGCACTTATTGATAGTAGAGGCGCATTTATTGGCATGAATACCGCTATTATTTCAAGGACTGGCGGTAATCATGGCATTGGTTTTGCTATTCCATCAGAAATGGTAAAAAATGTAGCCACTGAACTCATCAAAAGCGGTAAGGTAAGACGTGGTTTTCTTGGGATAAATATCAAAGACTTGGATTCTGAAATTGCAAATACTTATGGTGATGCACAAGGTGCGTTGGTTGTTGGCATGCAAGCAAATTCTCCTGCACAAAAAGCAGGTTTAGCTGTATGGGATTTAATCACAGCTGTAAATGGTAAGCCTGTTAAAAGTGCTGCTGAACTGCGTAATCTTATTGGTTCTATACCTCCGCACCAAACCATTACACTCACCTTTTTACGCAATAGTATGAAGGGAAATGCACCAAGCCTTGAAACAAAGCAAATCAAACTTATACTTGCAGAACAACCACAAAGCAGTAATACCATATCAAGTAAAACTAATACAACAACGCCAAGTGGTGGCTCCTTTGATGGATTAAGTATTGAAAATCTAACAGGGCAGTTGCGTCAAGCATATCGTGTGCCTAGTGATATTAATGGGGCACTTGTAAGCGATGTGCAACGCAATTCAAAAGCACAAGAACTTGGATTCCAAAAAGGTGATATTATTTCGCAAGTAGAAAATATGGCAATTAAGAATGCAACTGATTTTCAGAATGCTATTAGAGCGTATAACGGAAAACCAAAACGCATACTTATTTACAATATCGTAAGCAATGAGGTAAAAACTATTATTGCACCCTAAATAATAATTTTGTATTCTGTATTACATATCATATTATGCAGTATTTTGTTAATATTATATTTGTTTTCTGCCGATATAATTAAGGATTTTAGTATCCTAATTATTATAAGGAGTAAAAAATGGCAGCAAGCAAACTTAACGAGCAACTTGAGCATTTATTTAAACATACAAAGGAAAATTATATTTCCTATGAAATGATTGCACAAACAATCGATACGGAACCTAGTATGGCAGTCATACAAAAGATTAAATCTCTTTGCAAAACGCACAAAAAGCAACTCATTAGTTCATCTGAAATGGCGAAAAATCTCAATGAACAAGATAAAATTAAAGCAGACCGCATTAAACAAAAAAATATCGAGGAATCATTAAGCGAAGAATTTGATTTTCAGCGCGAACGTGAATTGCTTGAGTGGAGTAGAAGTGATAGCCCAGTGCGTATGTATTTACGTGAAATGGGGCAAATACCCCTACTAAGCAAAGAAGAAGAAATCAATCTAAGTAAAGATATGGAAAAAGGCGAAGATATTATTATTGATGCGATATGTTCTGTGCCTTATTTGATTGATTTTATTTATGATTATAAAGAAGCTCTTATTAATAGAGAGAGACGCGTAAAAGAACTCTTTAAAAGCTTTGATGACCCACAAAGTGATGATGATTCTGATGATATTGAATTTGATGAATTAGACGAGGATTTTGATGAAGAAAATAAACCAAAAACGCGTAAAAACACAAAAGCAGATGAAGTGCGTATTGAAAAAGTGCTTGAAAGTTTTCAGGCATTAAATGATGCAAAAAATGATTGGCTTCATATTCTTCAGGAAGACAATGAATTAGAGGCTAAAGGTGTTGTGCGAACCGGAGATGAAGCACTCTTGCACACACTTATGCTTGCTCATAAAAAACATATTTTAAAACAACGACTTCTTAGTTTGGGACCAACAAGCAAACTTATTAATGAGCTTACAAAAGCTATGGAAAATAGTCTAAAAAATGATGATGGCTTTGAGCGGGAGTTAAAGAGATTGGAATATAGGCTTAATCTTTTTAATGATACATTGCGTGAAAATCATCAGCAATTATTGCAAAACATTACAAATATGACACGTGAGGAAATTGCAGCACAAGTGCCAGAAAATACAATGGTTGGCACATATGTTGAATTGCAAAAACTATACCGAACGCGTGAAGCAAGCCAAAGTGGTTTTAATCTTGAATCAGAAAAACTCAAAGAAATTTTAGAGCAAATTAAACGCGGTAAAAGAATCTCTGATACTGCAAAAACAAAAATGAGCAGAAGTAACTTGCGACTTGTTGTTAGCATTGCAAAACGTTATACAAACAGAGGATTACCTTTTTTAGATTTGATACAAGAGGGTAATATCGGGCTTATGAAAGCTGTTGATAAATTCGAATACCGCAAACAATATAAATTTTCCACTTATGCTACTTGGTGGATAAAACAAGCAATTAGTAGAGCCATAGCGGACCAAGCACGCACTATTCGTATCCCAATCCATATGATTGATACAATTAACAAGATTAAAAATCTAATGCGTAAGCATGCACAAGAAAAAGGTGAAGAACTCGACGTGGAATCAATTGCAAATCAAGTTGGGTTAAGTGTTGATAAAGTAAAAAATGTTATTAAAATCACAAAAGAACCAATTAGCCTTGAAGCACCAATTGGTAATGATGATGATGGAAAATTTGGTGATTTTGTTGAAGATAAAAGCACAATAAGTTCAATGGATGCTATGCTGAAAGAAGATTTACGCCATCAGATTGACAATGTCCTTGACCAACTTAATGAACGCGAAAAAGCTGTTATTAAAATGCGTTTTGGCTTACTTGAGGATGAGAGTGATAGAACATTAGAAGAAATTGGTAAGGCACTCAATGTTACAAGGGAACGTGTGCGTCAAATTGAATCAAGTGCAATTAAAAAGCTAAAGCACCCAAGAATAGGCAGACAACTGCGACAATATCTAGGTGGTTAAATCTAATATATACTTTGCAATCATAATAAAAGAATAAAGCTTTTTTTATGATTCTTATACCCAAAAAACACATATAACAATGGAGCAATAAATCTCTTTTTTACTTTGATATACTAAACGTTATGCACCTAAATAAAACAATAAAACATTACTACTATTAACTTTCTAATTAATAAAAGTATGCTAAAATAAATTAGTTGAGGTATTTATTTTTGAATACATACAAAAGGATTAATATGCAAACTATCCAATTCCAACAAACAAATATTATGACAAAAAAACTTTTACAAAAAAAAGGTGCTAAAGCATTATTGAGTAGTAATTTTCAAAGTGCATTTTATCTTTTTGAGAGTGCATTTTGGCTTGATACTAATGACTTAGATTCTAAAATTGGACTTTATCTTGCAGATATGGGTATGGATTTTGGACAAGAGGCAGTTGGTATTTATGAATTTTATCAAAGTATTCTTGCATCTGAAAAACGTTCAAACAAATACCGAGTCCAACGCATGATACTTTCACTTATTGAAGCATTTGATAATAAAACACATAAACTTTCAAAAGCTATGCAACATAGTAAAAATGTAGCTATGGAGAGCTATGATGCTATTAATTATGCTGATATTAAGGTTATGTTAAAAACTAAAGGTTTTAAAGAAATATATAGTGGGTTACCCGTTAATACTAAACTTGTGTTTGGGCAAAAAAGCGATTTTTATGAATTTCTATCACTATTGGTGCAACATGACTATATTGAAGCATTGTTACACTATATTGATGCATTGCCACGATATGATATAGAGCTTATCCCTTTAATTGAAGCAGCAAATAATAAATTATTAGCAAAAAGTAAAACCAAAAAAAGACAAAAAGTATCAAAATGAGAGTGCATATTACAGATGATACGCGTAAGATTGGCATAGATTCTCTTTTTCTCAAAACACCACAAAATCAACATTTTATAGAATCTTTGCCATCACATACAAAGATTATCGAACGCGATATGCTACCGCATTATTTTAATACACAAATTAAACTTATTGGTATTACAGGCACAAATGGCAAAACAACAACTGCCGCAGCAATTTATTCTATTTTACTTGATATGGGCTATAAAGTGGCATTGCTTGGCACACGTGGTATGTTTGTCAATGATATACAAAAAAAACCAAAAGGGCTTACTACTCCAAGTCTTTTAGAACTTTATGAAGATATAGATATGGCAACAACACTTGGTTGTGATTTTTTTGTTATGGAAGTAAGCTCACATGCAATTAAACAAGAGCGTATTTATGGTTTAGATTTTTGTCTTAAAGTGCTTACAAATATTACAAGCGATCATCTTGACTATCATAAAACTTGGGAAGATTATTGCCATACAAAAATGCAATTTTTGCAAAGTGGCACATGCCCAAAAATTATTAATCTTGATGATAAAAGTGGGGCAAATATGCGTTTTTATTCTCATGTGCTTACTTATGGGATAGAATCTAAGGGGCATTTATTTGTGAATGCATATGGCTTGCAAGATGGGATTTTTGCACAGATTGGCTTACGCATGCCAAAATCTAAAGATCGCATACCACAAACTAATACTGCAATGCAAGAATGCGTATTAGAATCTCCTTTATTTGGACTTTTCAATCTCTATAACCTGATGGCAGCAATATTAGCAACATATGCAATAACGCACAGCGATTTACAAGTAATTTGTGAGCATATACAACATTTTGGTGGTGTCTCTGGACGCATGGAGATTGTAAGTAGTAATCCTTTAGTTATTGTTGATTTTGCCCATACAACAGATGGTATGAAGCAAATATTTGAATCATTTAAAACACGAAACATAAGTGTTGTATTTGGTGCAGGGGGTGATAGAGATAGAAGCAAACGTGCAAAAATGGGTGCATGTGCAGCACTCTATGCAAAAAAAATATATATTACAAACGACAATCCCCGCAGTGAAGAGCCTCTAAGTATTGCACAAGAAATTGCATGTGGGGTATTAGCCAAGCATACAACCAATGCCGATGCAATGCAGCAAACAACACATACAACATTTAAGGAAAATATACCCTATATTTTTCAAGCTAAAGGTGCTAATGGGAGTATGCAAATTATTCTTGATAGATTCCAAGCGTTACAGCATGCCCTGCATGAATTACCAAAAGATTGGGTGCTACTTGTGTTAGGTAAGGGCGATGAATGCATGCAAATCTTTAAAGAACACGAAGTGTATTTTAGTGATAAAGAATGCGTGCAATCAATCTTAAATACAATCCATTAATGTAATATATAAAACATAGAAATTACATGCTTATATAAAATATCTATAATCACATGAGTTATATTTATGCTTTTCTAACATGAGGTATAACAGCATACAGAAAGTACTCACAAACCAATAAGTTGTTATCCTATCTATAAGTTTAAAGTCAAAGTTTAGATGATTAGTATCAAAGATTACATAGAGTTGCTTAGTAAATATGCGAAAATATCATATGTGTTATTTTATAGGATTATATAGATTAAAATTCTATAAAATTCACTATATGCCTTAATGTTTCATGATAAAGTTTAATTATATGAAAATATATAGTATGTTTATATCAAAAACAGCATAAAATATTTATATAAATTTATATTTTCTAATTAAATATGCTTTTTGCCAATATAAGAGTGATACTCCAATAATGTAGTTTGTATAATACATTTTTGAATTTAGTGCTTTGGCGTAATTTATAGCAATATAATTTTATCTATTTTAAAGAACTTGGATTTGTATCATTTAATTAACCAAATAAATATTATAAAAAGCTTACTAGATTAAAGTGTTGCTTAAAAAATATTTAATACCAATGTTTTATAATTATGGCTTACACTCCGCCATAAATTTATACATAAAATATCTTTTTAGTATTTTACTGCCGTATATAAATTTATTTCATTATGCTTTATTCTTGCCAAAATGAATACTAAAGTTTATCTCTGAACCATCAAATATTTCATGCAATTTCTCTTTTGGAGTATTCTTAAAAAAGTCAATCAAAGAATCTGCATCAAGGTCTTTTATATGCTGTGTATCTCTTATGCTATCTACATGTTCCTGTGCATCATCTTCTTGTGGTATTTGTGTTTGCGTATTATCTAATGGCATATCATCTGTATTTAATGGTATAGATTCTGCAATATCTAATTGCCTATTATCTTGTTTGGCTTCCTCCTCTAAAGACTGCTCTAAACGTATAATTGGCACATCGCAACTTTCCCCCAAAGCTTCAGCTAATTCTGTTTCTGTAATATTTTCAATAGATTCTTCACTAGATGGCAAAGTAACATAAAGCATTTCATCACTATGTGGTATGGTTGCCTCACTTTCTGCTATTTTATTAACAGAATCTTGTATGAAAAGATTATCAGATTCTTCTGAATCTAGTGGAATAGATTCTGTATTTTCTTCTAAAGCAGTATCAATATCTGCAAGCATATCATCTAATGCATTAGAATCTTGTAATGTTGTTTCTTTATCTTGCATTGTTAATTGCTCTGTAAGCATATCATCTTTATTAGCGATTGTATCAATATCTAAATCCAAAGCAACATCATGTCCATCTAAGTCTAAACTATTGGCAGAATCTAATGAAGTATTAAGCAATCCATCAAGCATATTATCATGTTTTTCCTCATTTTCTTGTGATACATTGTCTATTGAAGAGGCTTGGTTGTCTAATGATGATTCTTGCATATCTATATCCAAAGGCATATCAAGCAACATATTTATATCATCATCTAGTTTTGTTTCTTCATCTGTATTTATTATTTTTTGATTATCTATAGCAGTATCATTTGGCATATCTATTAATGCATCATCGTTAATTGCACGTAAAGCTTCATTAACCTCTGCTAATGTATCTTCAGCCAATATTGTTGGTTTTTGTATGCTATCCTCTTGTGGTGTTGTTTCTTGCCCATCCAAACTAAGCGTATCCATAGATTCTAAATCGTTTGTATCTAATATAGATTCCAAGTCAATATCTAGCTTTTCTTGTGGATCTTGTATGTCTGCATGAAGAGATGATTCTAAATCATTGCTATTACTTTCTACCTCATCTAGCCCTATTTTTGCATTCTTTAACTCATCTAATGTAAGCTCGGCTTGTAAATCTTTTGTATTAGATTCTAAATGCTCATGCAAGGTATCATCAAGTATATTTATAGAATCCATATCATTCTCATCTAAAGCAATCTCTTTAGATTCATTATCATGCTTTAAATCCAATGTATCTGGTGTAGTAATACTAGAATCTAAATGCGTGCTCTCTAATAACATAGATTCTAAATCATCATCTAGTGATGTAGATTGGCTTTGTGTCTCATCTATTTGTGATGGTATAGCCATAGTCTGTGTTGGATCGGTTTCATTATCTATATTTTCTATACCCCCTATATCTAATGTTGCTAACTCATCTATTTCTAATTCCTTTGCATTATCTTGTAAAGGAGCATTATCTTCTTGTGTGGAATCAGCCATTACCAATTCATCTTGTGCTTGCACATCATCTAATTGTGTATCAAATGATAAATTATTAAAAGCACTATCAAGTGCCGCACTTAGGTCATCAAATGCATCATCAAGTGTGCCGCTTGTAGTATTATCATCTTGGACTTCTTGCTTTTTTAAGGTTTCATCAAGCCCACTTAAATCAATGGTATCTATGTGTTCTTTTGTAGTCTTATCATCTATTGCAGGAGATTCTAAATCAAGATTACCCAAATCAACATCTGCAAGCCCCATTTCCTCTAAATTATCTTTGTTAATGAGTGTAATATCTTGTATTGTAGAGTTTGGCGTATTGTCTAAAGGCACAGAATCTATTGTATGTGTATCTTGGCTATTTTGTTCGGGATCTATACTATCTGTAATTACTTGCGATTCTAGACTAACATTATTAGATACATTGTCATTTGTATCTTGTAGTGGGTTTTTAGCGTTTTGGGTTGCAATTTCTGTATTATCTCCTTGCACCTCATCTATAAGATATTCATGCTCTTTTGGTGCTGCATTGCTATCTGTTTCTAGCAAATCTGCTTGTTCTTTATTAATGTTTTCTTCAGCCTCTTTTGCTTTGCGTTCCTCTTCTTCTTGACGTGCTTGCAAAAACTTTTTAGGACTTGGTTGTAATAAATCTCTTTCATCATCACTTAAAAATAAATCATCTTCATCATCAAGATTATCTGCTACTTCTTTTGCTTCTTCCTCAATTTGACTTGGCATACCAAGACTAGCAGCTTTTAATGCAGATGAATCCATAATAGAATCAAGATCAAAATTTGCTAAATCAAGTGGATTATCACTACTTGGTTTTAAATCGCTTAAATCACTATCAAATATTGAACCAACACGAGTTTCCTGTGCTTCATGCGAATCCTGATCTGCTATAGCTTGCATATCCTTTTCATCTATTTGGTCTATATTATCTGCTGTATCTTCATGTGGTATTTCAGATGTAACTTCACCTGCTTCTTCAAGACTTGAGAAATCAAGTGAATCTGGATTAAAATCAAGCATAGAATCTGTATCTTCATTGGCAATTTGCATAGCTTCTTCTTGTATATTATTTATAGATTCTATACCCTCTGGTGGTGTGATTTCAGCAGACTTTAAATCCATATCAATTTCATTTACAGAATTAATACTACCATAATCTAATGTGGAATGGTTATCAACATCTTCAGACAATCCAATATCGCTTTGTTTCTTTATCTCCCCTTCTTTTGGTATGCAGTCATTCAAAATCTCTAAAATATCAGTAGGTAAAAAAGGTTTTTGGATTGCAATATTAAATTCATGTTTTTTAATTTGTGTTTTACGTGCAAAAAGCAGGCAAACTTTAACTTGGTCTTGCAATGCAGTTAATCGCTCAAGGTTTTTGCCTACATTTTCATCATCAACAATAATACATATATAATCATTTGCATTAAAATCAGGGGCTATACGAGCTACATTCTCAATTTCAAGATTAAGTTTTTTGCTCGCCATACCAACAAGTTTTTTAATTACTGGATTTTGATTAATTAATAATACTTTCATATACGCTCTCTTCATTGTAAAATAATGATAATCTGACAAAATTCATTAAATTCATATTATAATACAAAAATGTTTTATTTTTATCTTGTAGGGGTTTAAATGCGAAAAAAACTGCATTTTTTATTCACAATAAAGACTTTGTGTAAAAGTTGGCTGATATTTTATACTCTTGTATGCACACTAACACCCATATATGCAAAAGAGCAAATCTACCTTATGCCATATGAACAACAAGAGGCATTAAAAGCATTGGTGCATGCTATAAAACAAGCCAACAACAACATTGATATTGCCATTTATAGTTTTACAAATAGAGAAATAGCAAAAGCTTTGCGTGATGCAAGCAGTAAGGGCATAAAAATCAATATTATCTATGATATGGGGCAGAAAACAACCGATAATAGCACGATTGGCTATTTAGAAAAGTTTGCAAACATCCATACTTGTCTTTTAGAAGGTAATTTAGCAAAAAAAGGAAAATATAGGGGTATCATGCACCATAAAATGATTATCATTGATGGTAAATTGCTTGGACTTGGTAGCGCAAATTGGAGTAAAAATGCATTTGAAAACAACTATGAATCGCTTTATTTTACAGATTCAGAACATATTATCAAAAAAGCAACAAGCTACTACCAACAAATGCTTGCCACTTGCACGCCTTTTGTTACCTATTGATATAAGATTATTTTTACCATCTGAAGCATTATGTCTAAAATATAATTTCTATATAGAATAGTCAATGTTGTGGCACTTGTCAAAGTAATATATGAATAGCTTCTTTATGGTATTAGATATTGTTATTGGTATTTTTAAATTAAATTGCTAGCATATGCCTGCATATTCATAGACTCTATGCTAAACTTACAAGATATTTTAATGCTTAAAGTAAGGGTTATTATGCCAGAAGCAATTTTTTATAGAAGTAATGGTGAGATTTTATGCCAATGTGGGTTAGATACAGATTTGCAGAGTGTTTTAAATAGGAAATATGGATTTGAAGCACTATTAGACAAAAAGCGTAGTGAAGGAATTTTGCAAGATCATGTTGTGATACAATACAAAAAGCAAGTTATATCATTTTTGCTAGACTTATCAAAAGATGGGTATTTACATGTTGATAGCTTACCCATAGATGATAACTTTTTATATAGAATCATGGATACTCATACAATTAAATGCCTTTATAATGCAATGGGAAGCAATGGAGATAAAAATTACCATAACATAAATATGAAAAAAGGTAAAGGTAGTCCAAGAGCTTGTTTAAGATATTATTTAGAATTTTTGGAAAATAG
>JARHZY010000071.1 GCA_029264655.1 Helicobacter sp.
TGTGGTAAAGGGCAAAAAATGGGAATCTTTGCTGGCTCTGGTGTTGGTAAATCTACACTTATGGGTATGATTGTTAAAGGGAGTGTTGCACAAATTAAAGTAGTAGCATTAATTGGAGAACGAGGTAGAGAAGTGCCCGAATTTATTGAAAAAAACTTAGGCGGTAATCTGCAAAACACCGTGCTTGTTGTAGCAACAAGCGATGATTCTCCATTAATGCGTAAATATGGGGCATTTTCAGCTATGGCAATAGCAGAATTTTTCAAAGATCAAGGGCATGATGTATTGTTTATTATGGATTCTGTAACACGTTTTGCTATGGCACAAAGAGAAATTGGGTTAGCATTGGGCGAACCTCCTACAAGCAAGGGCTATCCGCCATCAGTATTAACGCTTTTACCACAACTCATGGAGAGAGCGGGCAAAGAAGAGGGAAAAGGAAGTATTACTGCATTTTTCACCGTGCTTATGGAAGGTGATGATTTAAATGATCCTATTGCAGATCAAAGCAGAAGTATTCTTGATGGACATATTATGCTTGATAGGAGTTTAACAGATTTTGGAATCTACCCGCCTATCAATATTTTAAATTCATCATCAAGGGTTATGCATGATATTATTTCACAAGAACATAAAAATGCTGCAAGAAAATTCCGTCGTATGCAAGCTCTTTTAAAAGAAAATGAAGTATTAATCCGCATTGGTAGCTATCATAAAGGAAATGATTCTGAACTCGATGAAGCTATAGATAAAAAAGCATTAATGGAAGAATTTCTAGGGCAAGATGAAAATATACAATCTAACTATGAAGAAAGCATTGCCCAAATGATAGAAATAGCAAATAGTGGAGTAATGTAACAGCAATATTAAAATATAATAATACAGAATCTTTTTATAAACTTTTTGTATTATAAATATTACTTTATGGGGGATTTTTCAAATCCTAAGTATATGATAATAGCTTGCCATATAGAGTTAGTTAAATATGGATTCTAGGCTTATCTATCCATTGTTTAAAACAATCTCTCTATATGTAATAATTAGCATTTAAGTTTATAACATATTTTAGTATGGCATTTTTACAAGATGATAAGATTTGGTATATAGAAAATAGAATAAATATTGCAATGTAAAAATATTCTTTATGTATATCATTTTCCATAAATATACCTTTATTTTTGCTAACAAAAATACGCAAAAACAATATAATGGAAAGAATTTATCGCAATAGATATACAAGTAAGCCTTAAATATAATAAGGTAACATTATGCAGGTAAGGGTGCAGACGCTTTTTAAGGACTCAATATATGGATATTTTACACACAAATAAAGCATGAAATAATATGCAAGAAAGCAAATACCATAATAATATAAAACAATCACAAGTATCTTTTATCATTATGAGTTTTAATAAATCATATAGAAATGAAAGCATAATATTTTAAAATAGTAAAATTAAATAAGCCATGAAAAGAAAATGAGAATATAATATTTAGGCTATAGCAAATACCTTGATAAGTGCATTAGATACAATAGATTATATAAATTACTTCAATTTTTAATAAGTTTTAAAAATCACTACATAAGCAATAAAAAAATATTGTAAAATTTTAATAAAAATAAAATAATAAATATTTAGCACTACTATAGCATTTGATTTTTATTAATATATATCATTAATAAAAATATAAAAGTAACATTAATATATAAAAATTGCAAATAATTGTAGATTTGTGGGTATTGCGTAATTTAAAAATCTTACAATTTAGTATTACCCTATCAACTTTTGTGAGATTACTATTAAAACGATAGTATCACTTTTTAATAAATAAAAAATGGATTATATGGCAACGGATATTGCCATATAAATAAAAATGAAATGTGAGAAAATATTAGCGGAGTGCCACCATTTTACGGCGTAAATATGCAATTTTACTTTGCAATGGTAGCTCTTTTGGACAAACATCATGGCATGCAATAAGACTCATGCAACCAAACACTCCATCATCAGTTCCCACAAGCTCATAATACTCTTCATCAGTGCGTTCATCATGTGGATCAATCATAAATCTTACAATTCTATTCATACCTGCAGCTCCAACGAAATCATCACGCATAACTTTAGTAGCACAACTCGCTATACAACAACCACATTCAATACACCTATCAAGCTCAAACACTTCATCTGCAACTTCAGGCTCAATTGGCATTTCCAACTTAGAAATATCTGGGCTATGTTGGGTATGAATCCAACTCTCAACTC
>JARHZY010000147.1 GCA_029264655.1 Helicobacter sp.
ATATGTGCGTAGTGGGTTTAAAGCTCTTGCAAATATTGGTTTTAGCATGATGTTTAAGAGCAAACATACTTTTAATATTGTCTATCAATATACTATCTTACAACCAAATACCACATTTACCGTATTCACAAATCAGAATCTAGTCCAACAGGACACTATTACAATTACAAGTCCTTTCGCCTTTCAACTTACATATAGTTATACATTTTGATGAAAATAAATAATTTAAAGAAAAAAGAGTTGCCATTAGAATCTATGTAGTAAATATAGTGGATATGTGAGATTATTATCGCATATAGATATAGTGGGGTAGGGGGCTTTGATTATTTATTTTATAAACATAATAATACATAGAATATCTATTATTTCTTATCATTAAAGTTTTAGTAATGAGGTTGTGTGCATATTTTTAGATAAATTTTGCTTTCTTGCTTAACAATCAATTTATTATCTTAGTGTAAAAATATGGATTATTGCATAAAAAATGGAAAAATAATAAATTCTATATAATATTATTGCATACAATAAAAACAATTAAACAGATTTTAAAATATTAAAAATAGCTTTAGAATGCTATTGTCTAGATATTACTTATGTGTTATAGCATCTTATAGTTACTACTATTAATTATATATTGGGTATTTGCAATAAGTATATATAATATTACAAGACTATGGAATCTTAATTACATGTGCGTCAATATAATGCTATAACATTACATATAAGAATATGAAACACAAAAAATAAAAATGTTTATCTGAAAACATTATCCCCATAAAGTGCTGATTTTATAAGCTTAACAAAAAACTATTTTGTTTTATCTTGCATTGCTATCATCTGGTGCATATAAAATAACTTCATTTTTATAAAAAATAAGAGATAGGATGCTATCATTAAATGATTAGATATAGATTTTTGGTAAAATATAATATAGATTCTTTGATATTTGTAAATCTATAATATTTTATTTGGATAAGAGTATGGAATTTTTACAACATCTTTTTTTTAAATTACCTATTTTGGCGAGCTTTTTAGGTGGGATTTTAAACTTCCTTGCACCTTGCATTCTACCACTTATTCCTTCATATATGAGTTATATCTCTGGGGTTGGTATTCATGATGCTACACAATATTCACGTTTTCACGTATTGCGTAGTGCGATACTTTTTATTTTGGGTTTTGGGCTTGTATTTTTCTTGCTTTTTTTGGCTATGTTTCAGATTATAGATAATTTTTTTAATTATCCTATTGTGCGGTATATATCTGGTGGGATTGTAATTCTTTTTGGGATGCATTTTTTAGGTATTTTTCGCATTAAAATGCTTTATACAACAAAACAACTTAATTTACAAAAATTAGAACAAAGTAAGATTCTAAAAATAATTGCTCCATTCATTGTAGGTGTAGGTTTTGCGGCGGGTTGGTCACCATGCTCAGGACCAATTATAAGCTCTATTGCTTTGCTTGTTTCTTTGAATAAGGGGCTTGCTATATATGCAAGTTTGGCATTTATTGTTGGCTTATCATTACCTTTTTTATTGCTCGCAATTTTTTTAGAACGCGGACTTCATCTCATACGCAAAGCAAAAAAACAAATGCAACTTATTGAAAAAATATGTGGTATCTTTTTAATTTGCATTGGAATCTTAATTATATTTGGAAACACTTCATTTTTGTAATATATTTGTGCTTCTTTATATATAATTAATTTAGATAAAATATAAGGGTAAAACATGATGCATAAAAGAATAAAAGTTTTTAAAAATGCAAAAATTTTTGATTATGAAAAAGGATTTGTACTAGGAAGTGTATGTGTGCAAGATGGGCAAATTATACAAGTTATATTTGATTCTTCTCATACTTTTACTCTAGATAAATATGGAGAATATGATGAGATTGATTGCAATGGTTTTGCTTTATTGCCGGCATGTGTTGATATAAATGTATTTCCACTTGATCAAAAACTTGCAGCAAAACCTATACATGGGCTTGCACAAAAAGCACTTCATGGTGGTATATCTACAATATTTCTTAATCCTTATACACAACCAAGTATTGACAATGAAGCAATGAATGCATTGATAGAAAGCATTAATGCACATAGTAGTGTGCATATTTATCCGTTAATTGCAAGCACAAATAGTGAGGGCAAATTAAGCAATATTGATACATTGCATAATCTCAATAAAAATGCAAGAGCTATTTTTAGTAATTCTGCAATTGGCTCTAATTTGCTTTACCAAACTATGCAATATGCTAAAATGCTTGGTTTGCCATTGTGTGTATTTGCTTTTGATTTTAATATAGAGCAGGGGGTTGCTTACGAAAGTGCTTTTGCAAGGGGGCTTGGATTACCCATGATAACACCAATAGGGCAAATCAAGGAAGTAGCAAAAATCAAAGAAATGGCAAAATTTTTAGATATTGAAGTTATTTTTATGTCAATGAATATAGCACATACACTTGATATGGTTTGCCATGAAAAAAAAATGTATGCTCAAGTCGGATTACCACATTTAATCTTTAATGAACAAAGCATAAAAACCTATGATGCACGTTATAAAATGATACCCCCATTACTTACTCGAAGCAAAAAAGAAAAGCTTGTGAGAAGGCTGCAAGAAGGCAAGGTTACTTTACTGACAAGCATGCAACAAGAAGTTTCTAAACAATATAAGGAGCAAGTGTTTGAATATGCAAGTCAGGGTGCTTCAGGTATTGAATATTTCTTTAGCCTTGCCTATACATTATTAGTTAAAGAAAATATTATTTCTCTGCAAGATCTTATGCGACTTATAAGTAGCAATGCAAGCACACTTATGAGATTAAATAAAGGATATATCACACCACAAAAAGATGCTGATTTTATGATAGTTGATTTAGAGAAAAGCTTTGTGGTTACCGATACTGCAAGCTTATATTATGGATTAGAGCTTTATGGGCAGATTCAATATATGGTAATTAATGGCAATATACATACATTATAATCTTATAGTCAAATATAACAAGAAAATATTAATTTGTTTTATGCTAAGAGTTTTACAATAAAAATCATAAATATTGTATTATATTGGCAATTTATTTTTTATTAAAGATAAATTATGCAATATAGGAAGTTTGCGTGCTTAAAGCATGTTTTAAGTTTTCTTCCATTAGCATTAGCTTAATATTTTGTGTGGAGCTATCATTATGAAATTTCTCATGATACTTGCCATGATGGGGTGGGGGCTTGTATGGCCTCTCTCAAAAATTATGAGTGAAACATTAAATCCAGAGCAATCTTCATGTATTCGCTTTATCATTGTAAGTTTCAGTTTCATACCCATTATGTATATCTATAAAGTGCCTTTTAAGATTCCAAAAAAGGCTTTAATACCCATTTTGCTTACAGGTGTGTTTAATGCAGCATATAGTTATCTTATATATATGGGATTATTGTATGGAGATGCTGGGAGTGCTGGCGTTATAGCAGAAGTATTACCTATTATTCTTGCATCATTTTTATATAGTTTTATCAAAAAAACTACATTGCTAAGAAGAGAAAAATGGGCATTAGCTTTTGGAATATTGTCAGGAATGATTCTTATTGATTTATTTGGCAATTGGCGTGCATTATTTATGCCATTTAATATTATGTTTCTTTTTGCCGCATTGTCATGGGCATTACTTATTATTGCATCTCGTTATGCAACAGAATATGTATCTGCTATATCACTTAATTTCTATTCAAGCTGTTGCACTGCCATCTTGCTTTTACCTAGTTTTTTATATTATGGCATTACTCCTTTATGGCAGGTTCATACGCACTTTTGGTTTCTTGCAATTATTGTTGCACTTTTTTGTACAACTTTTGCAACAACTACCTACTATCGCGGATTATATGTTTTAGGTGTAACACAGGGTGGAATATATGCTTTGCTTGTGCCACTTTTTGCTTTATTTTTTGCATGGTTGATTCTAGGGGAAATACCCAAATGGCATACATTGATAGGTGGCACACTCTCTATTTTTACCATTTATTTGATGAATTATTGTAACCCAAAGCATTTTAAAATCTTTAAGCAATAGATATTTGCAATTTTAATGTTTGCGTGCAAGAAAACAGATAATATGATATGTAAGTGTATTTGCATATTGTTGTGTATAGCGTTGTAGCCATGATTTTCTAAGATAACATGATTGCATAGCATTAACGCCACTTTGTTGCAAATGCCTAAATACTGCTAATGCACTATCAAATTCCAATACAATATGTTCTTCATGCCATGCTAGACATTCAAAACTATGCTTAATATGTTCTTTCATGGCTTCTGATTGTATATAAGGTAATCCAATGCCAGTAATTTCTTTTATTTCTCTATAGTTATCTACACCAAATGTGCCAATAAGAAGTAACCCGCTATTGTATAATATCTGTGCTAGATGTGTCAAAGTTTCATAAAATGGCAACCATTGTAAGCAAGCATTTGATGCAATAAGATGAAAATGTTGTTTAAAAATAGTAGTATATGCTAAATTATGCATATCAAAACAAATAAATTTTGCACGTGCCGGTAATTGCATATTATCGTATTCGTGAATATCGTTGCAAATATAATTTTCATATACTATATTATTAGTAAGCATAGTTGTAAGCTCGCATTGCCCACATCCAAACTCAAAAACATAAGGATATTCGTTATGCTTTGTTGCTTGAAGCATTGTAAGCAAATGTTTTCGCATATATGCTTGAATAGGTGTATTTGCCTTATAACTATGTTGTGCTTTTAAAAAGCTTTCTAACTTATAGTGCATATTTCTTCCCATGTATGAAATGCAAAAAATGGATAATGCCAAGTAGAAAGTTCATAAATTGCTTGATTAGTATTTTCAAATGCTTGGAAACATACCTGCGGTAAAAATAGTGAATCTTTTTCTGCAATATAGATTCTATCCCATGCAAAAACAAAATTAGGGGTGGTTACACAAAAGTCATATAAACTTTGCAACTCTTCTTGTAAAATTGTTTGTTCAGCAAAATAAAAATCTTTTGTATATATTATATTTTCACCAAAAATAGCATGTTTAAAATCATTTATATTAAAATGTTTTATTGTGTGGCGGAATAGGGTAGGGTGAATGCCAAATGTTTTATCAATACCAATATTGGTCCCACTAAAAGCTATCTTGCGTGTAAAGGTTACATTTTGCAATAGTCTTGTAGCTATACTTACCCCCATAGAATATGCCACAAGCCAGACTTCATCATACTCCTTTAGTATCTCTATGTCAAAATAAAAATCGCGATAATCATAACACAAAAGTACATTCATATTTGTATGTAAATGTGAATAATGTGAATAATGGCTTGCAAAACCAGCAAAAAACACAATAAGCTGTTTGCTTGCCTTATTCGTATGAAGCCAATAGGTTTGCATATTAGTATCCTTAGGTCTGTTTTCGTAAATTATTTTTTATAAAATGAAATTTATATTATACAAAATCTCTATATATATTTTCTCTTATATGGTATTTTTTAAAATAATCCATTAAGATACAAAAATTATATACGCTAGTGTTTGTTTGGAAATATTTTATTGATTCTATATAATTGCATATAAAAATCAAGAATATACCATTCAAATATCCTAAAAATAATAAACTTTAACCTATTTAGTTTAGATTTTATATTAAGTTATTATCCTTTTAAGAACCATAATAGAGAGCATTTTTTGTATATAATGAAATTTTACTAAGCCTAAAATTGATATTACCTTACAAGCAAAAAATAAAATATCTCTCTTAATCAGACGAGATCGCATAATAGATATTATCTTTATTTTTAAACACATCTACATCATAAATTGCATTTTTTATAATTTTAAAAGTATTAAAATCAACACTTCTATGCAATAATGATTCTATATTAATATCCTCTATCCTCTCTACTTCATCTTCATTTAACTCATATTCATCTAACACATCTTCGTATTCGTCTTCATCTTCGCATATATAAAGACAATCCCATGAAACTCTAACATCTTGTATATTCTTTGCTAAATAAATATCAGCTCTTACCTCAAGTTCATCAATATTATTCTCTATTCCTTTTGTTGTCAAGCAAATCATACCAT
>JARHZY010000077.1 GCA_029264655.1 Helicobacter sp.
TGACTGCCTCATTAATTTGGGCTACTCCCTGTGCTTGTTCGTTAATTGTTTCTGCAACTTCATTTATTCCTTGTGCTAAAATATTTGCATTTGCCTCAATCGCACTTAAACTTTTTTGTGTTCTCTCTGCTAGCTTTCTTACTTCATCTGCTACCACTGCAAAGCCTCTGCCATGCTCCCCTGCCCTTGCTGCCTCTATTGCTGCATTTAATGCTAAAAGATTTGTTTGATTGGCAATATCGTTAATAATAAGCACAATATCTTTAATATCTTCGCTTTGCTTTAACACTCCATTCATCTGCAATCGCATGTTTTGCATTGAAGCTGTAATCTGCTCTAAAGAAGCAGCAGTTTGTGTAAGAGATTGAGCTTGTTGTGTTGTCTCCTCTGTAAGCTTATGCACATTGTCTTCGAGAGCACTTGATCTATCATTAAGACTTTGGGCAAATGTTTGAGAATCTCGTAACATTTTGCGTATTTCTATACCAAGTAGATTTGCAATGCTTTCAATATTACCTTGTGCATTGGTAAGAGAATGGCGAAAATCAAGATTCTTATATTGCTCAAAAAGATTTTGAATAGCATTCATATCACTACCAATCTTTGTTTGTAAAACTGCAAGCAAATTATTTAAAATTTCTTGCAATGCAATTAATTGTGGGTGGTGTGGCTTTGACTCCAAACGCACACAAAGATTCCCACGCTCTACTTTATGCACTGCCTCTATCGCATCTGCAATTGCATTTTTATCTTGCAAGCTACAACGTTCAATATTTGCCACAACAGCATTAATCTCATACGCCATTTTTCCTAGTTCATCATTTTTATACAGGGCAATACTCTGCACCTTATCAACCTTATGTTGTAAAAATGCAAAGAAATTTTCTAATCCAACATAAATTTTTTGAATATCTTTTTGTAAGAATAACTTCACATACCCAAGTGTAATAAGTGCAATAAAAATTGTAAGGATTACTACAGCGACAATAATAGCGTAACGCACAACATAAAGCTCTTCTAACACTTCATTATATGGAGCAAAGCTTACCATTGTCCATACCACATCATCCCAAATTTCAAATTTAAAGACACTTGCTAGACCTTTTGCACCTGTTTTTGACTGAATCTCAATAACTTTTGCATTATCTTGTGCATTTCCATCTGCGTTGTATTGCAAGGCTATGATTTCTTTGGCAGCCTTAGAATCTGCAACTGCACTAATTGACTCACCAAGCATTTTTATATCAGGATACAATGTCAAAGCATTGTCTTGATTTACTAAAAAATGTTCAGCATGTGCATATAAAGAATGTTTGGAATTAAATATAAGTTTTGAGAGATTGTCAATATCAATTAATGCCCCAAGCACACCAACAACTTCATTTTCATTAGAGACAACAGGAAACATAATCCCTACAACAGCTTTCTCAACATTATTATAAAGTATGCGGTATGGCTTTGTCAATATCATATCTTTTTGTATATACACATCGCTAATATCTGTTAAGCCTTCAAAAATACTGCGTCCATCTAGCATTTTTAGCATGTTTGATTTTGCTATCTCAATACCCTCATCAAACCTGCTTTCATCTTCATCAATAAGGGCAAATTCAAGATTACCGCTTGTATTATATAGATTTGCATTTGCCCTCCTACTACGCGAAAATGAAGGGTGCTTTATTTGTGCAAATGTTGCCACCATAGCAGAATCATAATCAACAATATAACCCAAAAAATGCATAAGGGAATTATCACTTAAAGAGCTTGTGCCTTCTTCCCAATCCGCATGAATTGCTTTTGTAATTGCTTCTAAATTGCTACCCGCAACATTAAAATAATTTTCAACATCACGTGCATCTTTGATAGCAGAAGCAATAAGTGTTTTTTGTGCTTCATGCCGCATACTCTCTTCTAGATTATAAGAAATAAGAGCATAAAGCACACACATACCAAAAATTAAAGCACTTATCAGTAAGATGCTAATTTTATTAGCTATACTCAAATTACGAAAAAATTGCATTTATATTCCTTTTTTTAAACACCAAATGGAATAAAAAATGGCAAAATGTTATACACAAACTGCAAATATATAACAAGACATATAGCATTAAAAAATATGTTTTATTTCAACATTTTTCTTATTATACTACTTAAAGAGTATATAAACTACGCTCAAGGCTGTAATGAATGTAAAAACTTGAAACCATGAAAAATATCTAAAGTATTTGAAGTAATACTAAGATTCTAATGCAGTATCATTGGCATAAACTCTTTATTCTACCATAAATAAAGCTCTACATTGGTGTTTTTATTAAATAATAAAAATATGATTTCTCATTATAGCAAAAATTTATCTATTTAGATAAATTATATTTTTACTGCTTTTCAAGAATACTGCTACATTTAAAAAACACTAACGCAAAACATTCCTTATGTATGCAATACTTCTTAAATGGTAAAATATATAATACCTCTTTTTTAAACAATAGGGCTTTATATTTTAAAAAAGCCAATACATATTACTATAACTATCTTTTATTTTAATTATCTTTTTATAATAAGATTTACTTCAACAATATGCTTCATTATAAAAAATACTTTAAAAGCAATGCTGTTGTATTTGTATTTTTATCACAATGGGGATAAATACTCATAATATTAGATTATTGCATGATATAAAAATAACGCAAAACTTTCCATTAACTTCTAAATAAAACTTACTTTTATATTAAGTAAAAATAACCATCAGAAAGGTTTTAAGTAATAATTATGTATTATTGACTATGAAGCTAAGAATACCTATTTATCCATTTATTTTGATTGCAAGCGCAATTAATTTTAGAATATTGAAAAAATATTATTATTATTTCTTGTTTTTGATTTATATGAAAAACTATCAGTCTAAAAGAGAATCTTAATATATAAAATCTCTAATAGCAACTACAATCTTTATCCATTAAGCTAAGATTATCGGGTAAGCAGAGTAAAATCTTTTTTAATCTAACTATTATTGCCAAATACAAAACTCTGTTGCTTACAATATTTATCTTTTAGTGCAACCATAAAAAATTTATTTATATGTATTGCACATATATCCATAAAAATATGTGTCAAAAAGATTCTAATATGAAAGCTTACCAAAAGCCATAAATCCATGATTAGCAGCACCTACGCCATTAGCAAAAACATAGCCACCACCAACATCAAATCCTAAATATCTTCCTTCATCGCTATTGCGGTTTTGTCTATATGCTTTCCATATACCAACTACACTCACTTCTGTATATGTCCCACCACCCATTAAAACTTGTGCTTCAAAAAGTCTATGTTGCATTTTACCAAAGAGATAAGCTGTCCATGTATTACCTTGTGTCATATTAGCACCATTAAGGAACTTCCCATAAAATCTTGTTCTATCATTGATTGTAAAGAATCTTGCTGCTTGTTCTGCAATAACAGCTCTTGCACCACCACCAAAACTAATAGAGAAAATTTCATATTGTTTGCCTTCTTTATTAGTGCCATAACGCACATATTTTA